>JAXDMB010000481.1:0-5460 GCA_034666325.1 Vulcanimicrobiota bacterium | reverse complement strand
AACGGCTCACCGAGCGAGATCGTCGGGAATTCCAATGGAAGGCCGCCCGCGCCGAGCACGCCGCGCGACACCGCGGCGAGCAGCTCGGGCGTGTTGCGATGGCAGTTGTTGAAGCCGCCGCCCGCGGTCGCGATCCCGACGATCGGGCGCTCCAGCATCGCGTCCGAGAAGCCCATCGACTTCGCGAACGCGCGCCGCAGATAGAGCGAGAAATCGCGGTCGCCGTAGTTCGTCAGCCCGCGCGCGAGGCCGGCCGGCGGCGGCGATTCGTTCATGCCGCGCGCTTCGCTGGCGCGGACAGGCGACCCCTTACCCGAGGATCGTGCGCGCGAGCTGCGGCGGCAGCGAGAGATCCAGCAGTCCGAGGAACTCGTCGGCGAGGCCCAGCGTCTCCGCGCAAATGCCTTCGATCTGCACGCCGACGACGTCGCCCGCCGCGTCGAACTCAGCGATGACGTGCGACGTTCCGTGGTGCGCGAGCCCGAAGGGGATCGCGCCGAGCCGGCCGGTGCGCCCGCGCACGACTTTCACCTGCCGCGCAATGTGCGCCGACGGTTGATAGCTGAGATAGGCGGCTTTGGATTCGAGATCAACGGAAAACAACGGGCTCATATCAACTGCCCCACCGCTGCATGCACGGAAGCACCCCGGGCAATGAACCCGGAGTTGCTACGCTAGGAGTACACCCAAATGAGCACACCGTAGCAGGGCGTCATCGTAACACATGCGCGGTCAAATGCAAGGGAGGGTACCCGCCCGCATGGCTGCTTACCGTTGCAACTGCAATATCGTGCTGTAGGACGTCGCTGCGAGCGCACTGTCGAGAAGCGCGCGTTCGCGCCCGGTGAGCGCGTGCAGCGGCGGCATGAGATTCGACCAGACGGCGTCGCGCTGAAGCTCGGCGATCAGCGCGTGCACCGCCGGGACGAGCGGCACGCCCGAGATCGCCGTGCGAATAGCGGCGAGCTCGCCCTGCAAATCGTCCGCGCCGTTCCATACGCGGGCGGCGAGCGGCGCCGTCACGTTGGCCGTCGCGGAGATGCAGCCGGCGTAGCCCGCGTTGCGCGCGGCGACCAGCACCGCCTCGGAGCTCGGAAAGACGTCGAGCTGCGGAAACGCCGCGTGCACGGCGGCGGCGTACGCCGCATCGTTCGAGCTGTCTTTGACGCCGGCGATGATGCCGGGAAAAGCGGCGAGCAGCCGCTCGATGAGCGACGGCGTGAACGGTACGCCGCTCATCGCGGGGAAGTTGTAGAGATACAGCCGCAGACCGCTCGCGCGCGTGCGCTCGACGACGTTCGTGAAGTACGCGAACACGCCGTCCTCGGGGACGTTCTTGTAGTAGAACGGCGGGATGACGAGCGCGCCTGCGAAACCGAGATCCGCCGCGGCGTTCGTCAGCTCCACGGTATCGGCCAGCGCGCTGGTTCCCGTACCGGCCATCATCGTGCCGAGCGGCAAGCCGGAGCCCGCAAGCGCGTGCATCACGCCCAGCCGCTGCGCGACGGAGAACGACGCGAAGCCGCCCGTCGTGCCGAGGATGTTGAGCCCGTCGCAGCCGTTCGCGAGCAGCCAGCGGCTGTGCTCGATCAGCGCGCGGTGATCGGGCTGGAGCGCGGCGTCCACCGGCGTCGCGACGGCGGCGACGACTCCGCGAATTCGGGATGCGGAACCGTTCACAGCTTGCAGAGGCTCCGGCCGCGCGGCACGGGATACGACCCGGACGCGACGGTGTCCACGTAATCCCACTGGTCCTTCATCGCGCTCTTCGGTTTGCCGGCGAGCAGGTAGTACGGCTTGACGACCTGGTGGTCGAACGCACGAATCTCCTCCGCGCCCGTCGGTCCGCCGTACCGGTAGCCTTCGAGGACCTTCGCGACGCGCGCGGGCTCGAGCGACTTCGCTTTCGCGATGCCGTCGAACGTGAGCTTCGCCTCGATGTACGCGCTCGCGCCGACATAGCCCAGCGGCTCGCCGTACGCGGTCTTGTACGCTTCGCTCGCCTTGCGCGTCGCGGCGGTCGACTCGTGCCAGTACTGGCAGCCCACGTACACGCCGTCCAGATCGTCCGCGCCGATGCCGCGAAGTCGAGCAGCCCGCCGCTCCACACGTACAGGATCTTCGTGTTCTTCTTGAGGCCGTAGCTCGTCGCGGTCTTGAGTGCTTTGATCGCGTCGCCGCCGAAGTTGAGCAGACACAGCACGTCGGGCTTCGCTTCGGCCGCCTTTGCGATGAAGTTGGAGAACTCGGTCGCGCCGAGCGGGTGGTAGTCGTTGCCGATCAGCGTGATGCCCTTCTCCTGCGCCACTTCCTTGACGTTCGTGAGGAGCGACTCGCCGAACACGTAGGACGGCGTGATCGTGTACCACTTCTTCGCGTTCGGAAACTTCTGGATGAACGGATACATCGTCGCGCGCACCGCGCCGTACGCGGGAACGGACCAGCGGAACGTGTACGGGTTGCAGTCCTTGCCGGTGATCTCGTCAGCGCCAACGCTCGTCCAGAACAGCGCGTGCTTGTCCTTGACCACTTGCGCGATCGCGAGCGCGACGGCGCTCGACGCGCAGCCGGCGAAGAAGCGCGCGCCGTCGTGCTCGTACGCGTCGGTGGCTTGCTGCTGGCCGACGTCCGGCTTCGTCTGGTCGTCGCGCGTGATGTACTTGATGGCGTGACCCGCGACCGACTTCTTCACCTCGTTCACCGCGAGCTGGAAACCGCGGTCGGTGTCGCGCCCGAACGCCGCGTACGCGCCCGTGGACGAGTACACGCCGCAGAACACCGCTTCGTCCGCCGCGCCGGCCGGGACACCGGGCAGCGCCGCCGCCGCCGCCGCGCCGGCCGTTGCGAGAAATCGTTTGCGTATCATCGTTCCGTCCTTCTTCCGTTCGTTCACGTGCCGACGCCGAGATAAGTCGATTGCAAGTCGCTGCGCCCGCGCAGCTCCGCGGCCGTTCCGCCGAAGACGATCGCCCCTTGGTCGATGATGGCGCAGCGGTCGGCGACGTCCAGGGCGAGCTCCACGTTCTGCTCCACCAGCAAGATCGCCAGACCCTCGTCGCGCATCGCCTCGACCGACGAGATCACCGCGTCGACGATCACCGGCGCGAGGCCCTGCGACGGCTCGTCGAGCAGCAGCAGGCGCGGTCCGGTGACGAGCGCGCGCGCGATGGCGAGCATCTGCTGCTCGCCGCCGCTCAAGAACCGGCCGCGCCGCTCGCGCAGCGGAACGAGCGCGGGAAACACGCGAAAGATGCGCTCCGCGGTCCACCCGCCGCCGCGCGCCGCGATCGCAAGGTGCTCGTCGACCGTGAGATCGCTGAAGACGCGGCGCTCTTCCGGAACGTACGCGATGCCGAGCCGGTTGATCGCGTGCGGGCTGCGCCCGCCGACCTCCGCATCGCCGAAGCGCACCGATCCCGCGCGCGGCGCGACGAGTCCCATGACCGTCTTGAGCGTCGTGGATTTCCCCGCACCGTTGCGCCCGAGCAGCGCGACGACGCCGCCGGGCGGAACGGCGAGCGAGACGCCCTTGAGAATCCAGCTTGCGCCGTAGTAGACGTCGACATCGGAAAGCTGCAGCTCCGCGCCGCTCGACGCGCTCACTGCGGCGAGCCGCGCATGCCGATATGTACGACGTTCACGGCGCGGACCGTTTGCCGAGGTACGCTGCGCGTACGTCCGGGTTCGCGCGGATCTCCTCCGGCCTGCCGGTCGCCAAGATGCGGCCGAAGCTCATCACCGTGATGCGTTGGGCGAGGCGCATCACCAGCGGCATGTTGTGCTCGATCAGGACGATCGTGTAGCGCCGCGCGAGCGTGCCGATGCGGTCGATCAGACGGCTCGCGTCTTCCGGCGAAAGGCCTTGCGACGGTTCGTCCAAGAGCAGCAGCGCCGGATCGGTTGCGAGCGTGATCGCTAACTCGAGCAGGCGCTGGTCGCCGCCCGCGAGCTCGCTCGCGAGCAGCGCGCGCTGCTCCAGCAGATCGAACTCGCGCAACACGTCTTGAGCGCGTGCGTTCACCGTGTCCAGCGCCGCCGCCGTTTGCCACAGCGCGAAGCTGCTTGCCGTGCGCGATTGCGCCGCGAGCCGGACGTTCTCGAACACCGTCAGCTTCGGGAAGACGTTCGTGCGCTGGAACGAGCGCCCCATGCCCAGGCGCGAGCGGTCCGTCGCGTCGAGCCGCGTGACGTCACGGCCGCCGAACTCGATCGTTCCGCTGCTCGGCCGCAGCGCGCCGCTGAGCAGGTTGAACAGCGTCGTCTTTCCGGCACCGTTCGGTCCGATGATCGCGTGCAGCTCGCGGGTGGCGAACTCCACGCCGACGCCGTCGACCGCGACGTGCGCGCCGAAGCGCTTGGTGAGCTCAGACGTGCGCAGCACGGCGGCTCCAGCGCTCGGTGATTCCCCACAGACCGCCGCGGAAGAACAGCACCACCGCGCAAAACACGAGCCCGAGGATCAGCGGCCAGTGCGACCACACGTGGCTGAGCGAGTTCGACAGCACGATGAAGATCGCCGCGCCGAGCAGCGCGCCGTACGACGAGCCGATTCCGCCGAGCAGCGCGGCGACCACGATGTTGGTGGACGTGTCGAGGTCGATCGCCTGCAGCGGCACGAAGCGGTACAGCTCCGCGTACAATCCGCCGGCAAGACCCGAGAGCGCGCCGGAGATCGCGAACGCCGCGACTTTGAAGCGCCGGACATGGTAGCCGATCGCTCGCGCGCGCTCCTCGTTCTCGCGGATCGCGCGCAGCACGGCCCCGAACGGCGAGACGTTGATGCGCAGCACCACCGCGACGGCGAGCAGCACGACGACGGCGGTGAAGTAGTAATAGCGCGTCGCGTCGTCCAGCGAGATGCCGAACACGTCCGGGCGCGGGATGCCGCGCAAGCCGTTGTCGCCGCCGGTCGCGTCGCGCCACTGGAACGCGATGTAGTACGCCATCTCGTTGAACGCGAACGTGAGCATCACGCCGTACACGCCGCGCCCGGTGATCGCCAACGCGCCGACCACCGCAGCCGACGCCGCGCCGGCCGCGATCGCCACGAGCAGCGCGAGCGGCAGCGCCGCGTGCGCGTCGATCAGCACGCGCGCCGCGGCGTACGCGCCGGCGCGTTGAACGTCGCCTGCCCGAACGACAGAAAGCCCATCTCGCCGAGCAGCAAATTGAACGCCACCGCGAGCAGCCCGAACGTGAGGATCTGCGTCTCGAGCGCCGGATAGCGCACCACCAGCGGCGCGAGCACCACGATCGCGACGAGCAGCGCGAACCGCTTCATCGCTTACCGAAGAGTCCTTGCGGCCGGATCAGGATCACGAGCGCCATCGCCGCGAAGATCGCGACCTCGGACGCCGCGGGATAGAGGATCGTCATGACGGCTTGCGTGAGCCCGACGAAGACGCCCCCGACCACCGCGCCGAGATAGCTGCCGAGACCGCCGATCACCACCACGGCGAA
>JAXDMB010000480.1:0-4000 GCA_034666325.1 Vulcanimicrobiota bacterium | reverse complement strand
GCCATGCGCCCAGTGCGCGCAATACGCGCGCCCCGGGCCACGGCGTGCGCGCTGCGGCTGCGGTTCGCGCGGATGCGGGCGCGGTAGAGCGCCGTATTCCCACCGAGCTCGCGCGCAGCATCGAGCGCGGCGTCGCGCGGCGGGGGCCGGGCGCCGGAACGGCGGCGCGCGGCGGGTCGGCGTCGTTCACCGTCAACGTCGCGGGCGGCCGCGTGCATCTTCTGGTGCGAAGCGACGGTGCGTGCACGCGCGTGGTCGCGGTGTGCGCGCCGCTGCTGCGCGAGCGCGTCGAGCGCGCGCTGGCGCACGTTCGCTTCGCGCTCGCGGGCGCCGGCATGCGCGCGGAGGTGGCGTAGCATGATCGGCACATCACCGCTCGAGGCGTACGAGCGCGTTCTCTCGCGCGCGCACGATCTGCGTGAAGCGTTCCGCGCGGGCGCCGTCCCGCTCAACACCGACGTCCGCACTGCGCCGAACGTCACGCCGTCGAGCGATCCGCTCAGCGTCGTGCCGCCGCCGGGCGCGTGGTTCGTCACGCGCGGCGCGGACGGCGTGCGCGCGTACGAGCGCGACGGCGCGCTGTCCCTCGACGGCGGCGTACTGCGCACCGCAGCCGGCGCCGAGGTGCTCGGCTATCCCGGCGGCACCGCGCGCGGCGCGGTGCCAGTTCCGCTGCGCGTTCCCCCGACCGATCGCGCGCTCGGGCGCGCCGCCGGCGCTCGCGTCGAGAACGACGGCACCGTTGCCTATGACCGCGCGGCGATCGATCCGCGCACCGGCGTGCGCAGCACCGAGCGCATCGTCCTCGGGCGCGTCGCGCTCGCGCGTTTTCCCGCGGGCACGCAGCCCGCCCGAATCGACGGAACGCGCGTCGCCGCGCCGAACGGCGTCGCGCCGCATCTCGGCACGCCGGCCGACGGCACGTTCGCCGCGCTCGCGACGTCGAGCCGCGACGCGGGCACGATCGACGTCGCGGCGGGCGTCGCGCGGCTCGACGAGGCGTACCGCGCGTTCGAGGCGCTCGGCGCAGCCGTCAAGTCGCGCGCGAGCGTCGACAAGACCGCCCTGGATCTCGTGAAGTGACGTGGATGTCACGCTGTCGCGCCATCGCCGGCGCGACGTTCGGTCCGCCGTCCGCGCGGGTGCGGCGACTGCGCTTCGTGCCGCGCGCACCGATCGGGGTCGAGGCGGCGTGCGTCGTTGCGAACGGCGTCCGCGAGACGCTGCGCGAGCTGCTCGGCGCGCGCTGCGAGCTCGTTCTCGGCGAGCCGGCCGCGCTCGACGCCCAGGCGTGGGCGCTGCTCGCAAGCGATGCGCTGCTGTTCCTGACGCGCGGGCGGCAGACCGACATCGTCCTGGTGATGCCGCACGACGACGCGCGCCGGCTCGTTCTGCGCGCGTTCGGCGAAGGCGATGACGCCGGCGCCGGGGAGGCGGGCGCACCCGCTGTGCTGCCGGACCGGGTGTGTTCGGCGCTCGAGCTTCACGCGCTAGAGCGGATCGCGGCACGCTGCGCCGCGGCGTTCGAGCCGCTGTGCGCGGAGCGGCACGAGGCGTCCCGCCCGGTCCGCGCGGACGAGATCCCGCATTGCGCCGGCTACTTCGACCTGCGCGTTCACGCGCCGCTGGCCCTGACGCTGGGGATCGGTATCGTGCGCGAGCTGCCCGACCCCGGCCCGTCGGGCGCGCTGCGGCCGGACGCGCTCCATCCGGTCACGCTGGAAGCGCGCGCCGTTTTTGCCGAAGGGACGATAGATGCGGCGGCGTTCGTGACGATGCAGCCCGGCCAGATCGTCAAGCTGGATACCAAGGTCGGCGCTTTGGCATCCTTGAAGTGCGGCTCCAGGCGCCTCGCAACGGGCGTCCCCGGCGTCGTCGCTTCTCGCACGGCCTTCCTGGTTCACGACGTCGCCATGGGAGCCCAAAGATGATCATGTCCGAGCAAGGTAAGAACCTCGACCTCTTGATGAACGTGCCGCTCAAGGTGACGGCTGAGCTCGGCACGTGCAAGATGCTGGTCCGCGACATCCTCAAGCTCGGCACGGGCTCAATCGTGGAGCTCGATCGCTTGGCGGGCGGCCCGGTGGACCTGCTGGTGAACGACCGCCTCGTGGCCCGCGGCGAGGTCGTGGCGATCGACGAGAACTTCGGCGTGCGCATCACGGAGCTGATCGAAAAGCCGTAAGCCCGGCGGCGTTCGAAAAGCCGTAACATCGCGGTTGTGCCGCGGTTCGGCGGGCGGCGCACGATGGTCGTATGGACGACCTCCTCCGCATCGCGAACCACGCGCACTCCTCGCTGCCGCTCGACGTACTGGCGGCGCTGACGCTTTTGTCCGTAGCGCCGTTCGTGCTGGTGCTGTGCACGTCGTTCGTGCGGATCGTCGTGGTGCTGTCGCTGGTGCGCTCCGCGATCGGGGCGGCGACGTTGCCGCCGAACGCGGTGCTCACCGGGCTGGCGCTGATCCTCACGTTCGTCGTGATGACGCCGACGTTCGAGGCGCTTCGGCGCGACGCGATCCGGCCATACGCCGCGGGGAAGCTGACGCAGTCGGCGTTCCTGGACCGTGCGAGCCGGCCGCTCCGGGCGTTCATGCTGCGCCAGGCCAAGGCGCGCGACGTCGCCGTGTTCGCGCGGATTGCGCATCGTCCGGAGGATGAGCCGGCGCAGGAGGCGCCGCTCCCAGTGCTGATTCCGGCGTTCGTCGTCGGCGAGCTGCGCTCGGCGTTCGCGATCGGCGTGGCATTGTATCTGCCGTTCGTCGCGATCGATCTCGCGGTCGCCGCGATCTTGATGGGGCTCGGGATGGTTATGCTGTCGCCGCCCGTGATCTCGCTGCCGTGCAAGCTGCTGCTCTTCGTGATGGTGGACGGCTGGGCGCTGGTGTGCCAGGGCGTGGTGCAGAGCTTCCGATGACGATGTCCAAAGCGGCACGGAGCGCGTGCAGTGGACGGGTCGGTGGCGGTACATCGAGGCGCGATCCAGAAGCCGGCGACCGTGCGAATAGCCGAAAAGCTCCGGACCCGATGGCCGTTCTTTTCGTTCGAGTTCTTTCCGCCCAAGAGCGACGAGGCGGAAAAGAACCTCTTTCAGGCCATCGAGACGCTCAAGCCGCTCGACCCGGGATTCGTCTCGATCACGTACGGCGCCGGCGGCTCGACTCGCACGCGCACCGTGGACATCGCCAAGCGGCTGCGAACGGACGCCGGCTTCGACGTGATGGCGCATGTGACGTGCGCCGGCGCCACGATCGCGGATCTGCGCGAGCTGCTGAGCGATCTCCGCCGCGGCGGGATCGAGAACATCATGGCCCTGCGCGGCGACCCGCCGCGCGGCAGCGAGACGTTCGTTGCGGTGGAAGGCGGTCTGCCGCACGCGAGCGATCTGATCGCGCTGCTGAAGGCCGAGTTTGCGTTCTGCGTCGGCGGCGCGTGCTATCCCGAAAAGCATCCCGAGGCGCATAGTCTCGACGCTGATCTCGCCGCGCTGTCGGCCAAGGTTCGCGCGGGCGCGGAGTTCTTGGTGACGCAGCTGTTCTTCGACAACGCGCGGTATTTCGAGTTCGTCGAGCGTGCACGCACATGGGGCATCACCGTGCCGATCCTGCCGGGGATCATGCCGATCACGAATTACGATCAGATCGACCGCTTCACGCGCCAATGCGGCGCCGCGATCCCGTCCGGCTTGCGGGCAGCGCTCGAGGAGCGGCGGGAGGACCCGAACGCGGTGGTGGACCTCGGCGTCGCGTACATGACGCTGCAAGTCGCGGACCTGCTAGCGCGCGGTGCGCCGGGCGTGCACTTCTACACGCTGAACCGCTCGCCGGCAACACGCGCCGTCGTCTCGGCCCTCCTGGCAGCCCGCCGCGCATGGTGACTGACGGCCATCGCGATGTCTCTTGCAGTCGCAACTTTTCGGTTACGTCATCGCAATGCACCTTCGCGATCATGATGAGGTGCGAGGTCCACTCTGCGCCATCATTGCGACGCTCGTCGGGGTA
>JAXDMB010000479.1:0-18431 GCA_034666325.1 Vulcanimicrobiota bacterium | reverse complement strand
CCGTGGAGTAGCCGTAGCCGCCCAGGAGCTGCACCGCGTCGGTGGTGACGCTCATCGCGACGTCGCCGCACTTCAGCTTCGCCATCGCGGCCCAGGTGGTGACGTCGGGTGCGTTCTCGTCGCACTTGCGGGCCGCTTCGTACAGCAGCAGACGGGCGCACTCCACTTCCGTCTTCATGTCGGCCATCATGAACTGCAAGCCTTGCTGCTGTGAGATCGGTTTGCCGAACGCGACGCGCTGCTTCGTGTAGTCGGTGGCGTAGTCGAGCGCGCCTTGCGCGATCCCGAGCGCCTGCGCGGCGATTCCGGGGCGCGACTTGTCGAGCACCTTCATCGCGATCTTGAAGCCCACGCCTTCCTCGCCGAGCAAGTTCGCAGCCGGCACGCGGCAGTTCTCGAACGACAGCTCGACGGTCGGTGAGCCGCGAATTCCCATTTTCTTCTCCAGCTTCCCGATGTTGAAGCCGGGCGTGCCCTTCTCGACCACGAACGCGCTGATGCCGTTCGGGCCTTTGGTGGGATCGGTGACCGCGAACACCGTTACCACGTCGGCGACGCTGCCGTGCGTGATCCAGATCTTCGTTCCGTCGAGCACGTAGTCGTCACCGTCGCGGCGCGCTTTGGTGCGCATCGAGCCCGCGGCGTCGGAGCCCGAGCCGGGTTCGGTCAGCGCGTACGCCGCGATCTTCGCACCCGAGGCGAGATCGGGGATCCAGCGCTTTTTCTGCTCGTCGCTGCCGCCGATCAGGATCGGCAGCGCGCCCAGCTCCTGCACCGCGATGATCAGCGCCGACGACGCGCACGCCTTCGACACTTCCTCGACGACCTTGACGTACGTGACGAACGAGCCGCCGAGGCCGCCGTACTCGGCGGGGAACGGGATGCCGAGCAGGTCGTTCTCGGCGAAGAGCTGCTTGATGTCCCATGGGAACTCGGCGCTGGCGTCGATCTCCGCGGCGCGCGGCTCGACGCGCTCTTTGACGAGCTGCCGGACGACGTCGAGGATCATCGCCTCCTCGTCGGACGTATCGGGGCGTGGCGGTGCGATCGACATAGCGCGATGAGGTTCGACGCGCGCTCTCGCGCGCCCCGGGCCGCACGGGGCCCGGAGCGGAGCGCCCGCTTGGGGCGCTCCATGCCGCGGACGCTAGACCCCCGCCGGAATCTCCATCGTCTTCGGCCGGCCCGGCACCGCGAGCGGAGCGCCGGTCGCGGCTTTCACGTCGTCCACACTGACGCCGGGCGCGGTTTCGCGCAGCACCAAGCCGTCCGGTGTCACGTCGATCACCGCCATGTCGGTGATGATCTGCTGCACGACCCCCTTGCCGGTGAGCGGAAGATCGCACGACGCGACGATCTTGTGCGCGCCGCCTTTGGCGGTGTGCTCCATCATCACGATTACGCGCTTCGCGCCGTGCACGAGATCCATCGCGCCGCCCATTCCCTTGACCATCTTGCCGGGGATGACCCAGTTCGCGAGATCGCCGTTGACGGCCACTTGCATCGCGCCCAGCACCGCGACGTCGACGTGCCCGCCGCGGATCATTCCGAACGACGTCGCGGAGTCGAAGAACGCCGCACCAGGCAGCACCGTGACGGTTTCCTTGCCGGCGTTGATCAGGTCGGGATCTTCGTCGCCCTCGTACGGATACGGGCCGAAGCCGAGAATTCCGTTCTCGCTCTGGAGCACCACGGTGACGCCGGGCGGAACGTAGTTCGGAATCAGCGTCGGCAAGCCGATGCCGAGGTTGACGTATTGCCCGTCGCGCAATTCCTGCGCGACGCGCGCGGCAAGCTGCGTTCGCGTGAGCGCCACGGCTATCGGCCTCCCTTGTGGTCCGCGTTCGCGCGCTTGCGCGTCGTGACGCGCTCGATGCGTTTTCCGCCGGAACCGACTTGAACGACGCGCTGCACGTAAATGCCCGGCAGGTGCACGTGCTCGGGATCGATCTCGCCCGGCTCGACGAGCTCCTCCACTTCCGCGATCGTGATCTTCCCGGCCATCGCGCAGAGCGGGTTGAAGTTGCGCGTCGCCTTGTGGAAGATGAGGTTGCCGTGCCGGTCGCCGACGCTCGCGCGAACCATCGCGAAGTCGCAGACGATCCCTTCCTCGAGCACGTACTCGCGGCCGTCGAACGCCCGGCTGTCCTTTTTCGGCGACGCGACGGCCACCGAGCCGTCCGCGTTGTAGCGCCACGGCAGGCCGCCGTCGCCCACCAGCGTGCCGACGCCGGCCGGCGTGTAGAAACCGGGAATTCCGGAACCGCCCGCGCGCAGCCGTTCGGCGAGCGTTCCCTGCGGCACGAGCTCTACCTCGAGCTCGCCGTTGAGGTACTGGCGCTCGAACTCCTTGTTCTCGCCGACGTACGAGCCCGTCGTGCGGCGGATTCGCTTCGCGTCCAGCAGCACGCCCAAGCCCCAGCCGTCCACGCCGCAGTTGTTCGAGACGGTCACCAGATCGGTCGCGCCCTGCTGCAGCAGCGCGGAGATGAGATTGTGCGGTACTCCGTTGAGCCCGAATCCGCCGACGGCGATCGACGCGCCGTCGCCGATGTCCTCGACCGCTTGCGCAGCTGACGCGACGACTTTGTCCATACGAGCACGAGTAGTGCAACACTGGAAGGGCGGGGTCCCGCCGGAAAACTCCCCGACGAGGGAGGGGACGCGGGGGCCCGTTCACGCTAGTATGAGCGCGACCCGTGCGACAATATAGACTACCGGTGATCCGGAGCGATCGCGAGGCTTATCCCACGCGTGATCTTGCGCGTGCCTGGACGCGAGCGTTCGACCGTGTTGCGGAGCCCGAGCTGCGGCTGCGTGCCGTGCTCTCGCTCGCGCGCACGCTGGCCAACGCGGAGCGCGCGATCGTCTTCGGGGAGGACCGCATCATCGCGGCCGTTCCCGGCGAGCGCGACGGCATCGCCGTGCGGCGTCTGTTCGCGCGCGCGCGCCGCGTGCTGGAGGACGAGCTCGTCACGCCGGACCTGTACGTCGCGCGCATCGCCCCCGAGCGCGCGGAGCGGGTCGCTCTCCGCTGGCGCGAGCCGCGCGCCGGCACGGTGGAGATCGCGCGCGCCGTCGTGGCGAGCTGCGGCTGGGCGCTCGAGCAGCGCGCCGCGGACCGCGCACCGGCGAATCTCCCAGACGGCGGCGCTACGCTGCGCCGGTTGGAACAGCTCGTGCACGACGCGCGCCGCATGAAGCGCTCGTTCGCGGTTATCTACGTGGACGTCGAGCCGCCGCGCACGGTGGGCTCGAGCGAGGCCGCGCGTGACGCCGTCGCCCGGCGTCTGCGCAGCGAGGTGCGCGCGAACGACCACCTGGGCCACCTGGGCGGCGATGCGTATCTGGCGCTTCTCGCGCTGGAAGCGGACGAGTCGGAGGCGTATCCCGCGGCGCAGCGGCTGCTGCGCGCCGCCATGGACGCCGCGGCGGACGCGTGCGCGAACGTCGGCGTCGCGATCTGCCCCGAAGACGGCGTGCAGCCCGAGGATCTCGTCGAGAAGGCCGGAGCGGCGGCGATGGCAGCGGCGTCGGTCGGCGGCGCGCGGCCCTACTGGTACCGCGAGTCCGCCGGGCGCGAGCTGGGCGAGCGCGCGACGATCCGCGCGCGGCTGCGCGACGGCGATCCCGGCACGCTGCTCGAAGTACGTTACCAGCCGATCTTCGACGCGCGCACCGGCGCGCCGTGCGCGGTGAGCGCCGCGGCGGCCTGGCGCGACGCGGCCGCGCCGATTCCCGCATCGCCCCTCGACTATCTGACGAGCGAGACGGACCGCACCGCCCGCGAGGCGCTCGAGCGCTGGACGATCGCCGCCGCGGCGGCGGCGCACCGCACCTGGCGCGCGGCGGGCATCGAGCTCGACGTGCACCTCGCGCTCGCGACCCCGAGCGACGCGGTGATCGACGCCGTCGCGGCCGGGTTCGGCGCCGCCGGCGCGATGCGCGGCCTCCTCGCGGAGATCGTCGCGCGCGACGGGACGCCGGCCGGGCCGCTGGAGTCGTTCGCCCGCCGGCTGCACGCGCTCGGCGCGCGGGTCGGCGTTCCCGCGGCGCGCACGTCGCACGCGCCGTTCGACGGCGAGCGCGGGCTGCTCGACTTCGTCACGATCGACGGCTCGCACGACGTGCGCACGCTGGCCGAGCTCGCGTCGGCGTCGGTGGTGGTCCCGGTCGTCATCGTCGGGGGCGTCCACGACCGAGAGAGGGGCCGCTGGCTGGCCCGATACGGGGCGAGCGCCCTATGGGGCGAGGGACTTGCCGCCCCGATGGGTTTGCCGGAGCTCGTTCGGTGGGCAAGTGAGCAGCGGGATTCGGTCGGGCGGTGAGGCCGGCGATCGTCCCTCTCCGGGCGGGGAGATTTTCATGGCTTCGCGGCGCTGCGACGGGCAGCTGTCGACGGGGCGGGAACCTCTATACCCGAGGACGTTTGTATGATGACGCCTGAGCGGCGACGGGAACATGCCGAAACCGATGGCCTCGCGGAGCTTTTCCACGCGGCCGTCGAATCGCGCCGTTCGTCACAAGAGCTGATGCAGGTCATCCTCGCCGGAGCGCTGCCGCTCGCCGGCGCGGATGTCGCGCTCGTGTGCGGGGTCGACGGCTCGCTGCTCGCGTCGTGCACGTCCGAAGGCGTCGACGAAGACGTCGCGCGCACCCTCGCGGTGGAAGCGTCGCACGTTCCGCTGCGCGAGAGCATCGACGACGACCGGTACGTCGCGCGCCTCAACGCCACGGCGCCGCACTATTTCGCGATGCGCTGGGCGCGCGGGCGCTCGGCCAGCCACGACGTCGCGCGCGCCGTCGCGGGCGCGGTGTCCCGCCTGCTGCTGCGCACCGACGAGGATCCCGAGCCGATCCGCGACGGCGCGATCGACCCGCTCACCGAGCTGCCCTCGCGCACCTCGACGCTGCGCCATCTCGATAACGTCCTCGCGGCCGCCCAGCGCGGCGGCGGGCGCGTCGGCGTGCTGTTCATCGACCTCGACGGGTTCAAGGCGATCAACGACACGTTCGGCCACGCGGTCGGCGATCAGACGCTGATCGAGGCCGCCCGCCGTATGAAAGAAAGCGTGCGCCGCAACGACTTCGTCGGGCGCTTGGGCGGCGACGAGTTCGTCGCGATCCTCACCGTGGTCGACGACGAGCTCGAGATGGTCGAAGCCGCGCAGCGGTTTCTCGAGCGCGTGCTCATCGAAGTGCAGGAAGGCGGTTTCACGAGCCTGGTGCGTGCGAGCATCGGGATCGCGGTGTCGCCGGACGACGGCCTCACGCCCGAGCAATTGCTGCAGCACGCCGACGAAGCGCTGTACGCGGCGAAAGAGAGCGGCGGCAACAGCGTTCGGTGGTACCGCGACGGCGTCAGCCAGGAAGTGCGCGCGCGGCGCGAGTTCCGCGAGCGGCTGCGCGACGCGACGTTCGAGCGCGACTTCATGCTCTGCTACCAGCCCATCGTCTCGACGTCGACGATGCGCGTCGTCGGCGCGGAAGCGCTGGTCCGCTGGAGGCACCCGTCGCGCGGCTGGCTCACGCCGCGGACGTTCCTCGATTTCAAGGGCGGCGCGATGGCGTCGTCCGCGCTGGACGTGAAGGTCGTGCGCGCGGTCGCCGAAACGATGCGCGCGACGCACGAGCGGCTCGACGTGCGGATTCACGTCAACATCTCGAACGCCAACTCGACGGTGTGGTCGGAGCTCGAGAGCATGATCCGCGACATCGACGACGCGCCCAACCGTCTCGCGCTCGAAGTGCGTGAAGCGACGATGCTGGCCGACAGCGACGCGGGCGGCTCGTTTCTGCGCCACGCGCGCCGGATCGGCGTTCCGCTCGGCTTGGACGGTTTCGGCGCGACGCCCACCTCGCTCACCGCGATGGCGTCGCTGCCGCTGGACTTCATCAAAGTCGACCGGCGCGTCACCAACCCGACGGCCGGGGACGGCCAGTGGAAGCGCGTCGCGCGCGCCGCGATCGGGATCGCGCAAACGCTGCAGATTCGTACGATCGCCGACGGCGTCGAGGACCGCGAGCAGGCGAAGTGGCTCGTGGCCAACGGCGTCGAGCAGATGCAAGGCTACCTGATCGCGCAGCCGATGACCGCGCCCGACTTCACGGATTGGCTGCGCTCCGCGCGCGCCGGCTTGCGCGAATCGTGGTGAAGCGTTCAGTCCCGGTTAAGTGTTGAACAAATAGGGCCAAAGACTAGAGAGTCCTAGGGAGTTTCTCCTAAGCCTCCTAGCTCGCTTGGCTGGTGTTCAGGCCGTCCGGTTGCGAAACGAATGAAGAACGTCACAACCGAGATGGAGTGATTCATGACCGGTGGGGCCATCCTTCATGGCGACCCGCGATTTTCCGTGCACGACGAGCGTTCGCCGGGCGCGCTCGGATACGCCGCGGAGGTGTTCGCCGCGATCGCGGGCACGGAAAGCTACGTGATTCGCTCGTACGTCGGCGGCGCGCCGTCGCCGCGCGCGTGCGACGAAAGCGACCGCGAATGGGCCGCGCTGCTGCGCGATCTCCAGCTGCGCGACGAACCGCTGCCCACGCTCGTCGTGCGCGCGCGCACCGGCGGCGCGATGTTCCTCGTGTTCGGCCGCCACGGCGGACCGCTCGCGGTGATTCGCCTCGACGCCGACGGCGCGCGCGGGTTTCGCCCGGCGCAGATCGCGGAGACGCGCCGCTTCCTCGACGAGCACGGTGCCGCGATCACGCACTGGATCGTCGACGGCGCCGCGCCGCAGTGGCAGCGCAGCAGCGCGCCCGTGATGTTCGTGATCGACGAGCACCTGCGCCCCGTGCTCGCGGAAGAGTCCGGTGCCGACGACTCGCCGCTGCACGCGCTCTACCGCCCGCGCAACGGCCACGCGCCGCCGCTGCTCGCCGACACGCTGGCGCAATTAATCGCCGAGCTCGAGACGTCGCCGCGGGGCGGTGCGGCGTCGCGCGCGCTGCCGTTCGCGTTCGTTCGGCTCGCGCGCCTGGCGGGCGGATCGGCGCCGTTCTTCCTCGTGTCGGTGGAACCGGCGCGCCGCCGCGCAACGGTGCTGCGCGCCATGACGCGCTACGGTCTGAGCCGCCGCGAAGGCCAAGTGCTCGGCGAAGTGCTGCGCGGCGCATCGAGCACGGAGATCGGCGAGTCGCTCTCGATCTCGGGCAGCACGGCGACGTTCCACCTGAAGCAGCTCCTGCGTAAAACGAGCTCGCGCAACCGCACGGAGCTGACCGCCCGCGTGCTGGGCTGGGAAGGCGCGTAAGGAGCGTTACGCCAGAGCGAGGCGGTCGACGCGGCCGGCGAGGCGCCAGGCTGCGAATACGATCAGCAGCGCTGCTTCCGTGAATGCGGCGAGCGTGCCGGTCAGCGTGCCCGCGATGAACGGTGAGCTGAAGACGACTGCCGCGATCGCGCCGATCGTGACGGCCGGTGCGACGAGGGCGAACGAGAGCACCGCGCGCAGCATCACCGCGGGGCCGCGCTGGTCGATCTGGTTCGGGAGCAATGCGAATACCGCGAGTCCGACGGCGCGCGTCAGCGCGAGCAAACCGGACGCGCCTGCGAACACGACGAGCGGGCCGTGGATGTCGCCGCTCACCGCCGCGTAGCCTGCCACCGCGAGCGCGACGAGCACCGCGTCGCGCCAGAACGCGCCGAACGTCCACGCGGCCAAACGCGCGGCGAGCGAAACGTCGCCGAGCCAGAACAGCGGCATGCGCAGCGCGGGCGCCAGCCGCACGCCGGTGGTCGACGCGACCGCGATCGCGAGGCCCGGCAGCGTTCCGAACAGGATCCCGAACGTGAGCTCCGGGCTGTGGCGTGCGAACGCGGCAAATGCGGCGCCGCCGATGAGCGCCAGTGCGGCGACGACTGCCGTGACAACGGGCGAGATGCGGCGCGTGAACATCAGCGCGTCGACCCATAAGAACGCGAGCGCGCCGCGCAAGCTCGTGCCGGCGGTGCTGCGCACCGTTTTCAGCGACGGCTTCGCGGCGTCGTCGTCCCGAAGCCCGCGCCGGTTGCGAACGCGCATGCGCCATTCGAGGTTCGCCAGCGAGATCGTGTAGAGCTCCGGAAACGCGTCGCGCGCGGCGAGCGCGAACGCGGCCGTGGCGCACGCCGCAACGGCAAGCGGAACGGCGATGCAGCGCAAGTCGCCCGCCGCAAGCGCGATCAGCACGGTGCCGGGATGGATGTCCGGTGCACGGCGCAACAGCGCAGCCGCGGCGGGAAGCTGCAGCACGCGCAGCGCGTCCAGCGCGAGCGGGATCGCACCCGCGGCGGCGATCGCGACGCCGGCGGCGATCATCGCGATCCGCGCGCGGCCGCGCGCGAGTGCGCGCGGGAGCGCGACGCTGGCGACCGCCGCGCCGGCCGCGGCGAAGAAGAGCAACTGCGCCAGCAGCGCGAACACGGTCGTTCCGGTCGGGATTCCGATCACGATCAGATACGCAAAGCGCGTGAACCCCTGCGCCAGCGTCACGACGACCGCGCGCATCTGCAGATACGCAGCCACCAGCAACGGCGTCGTCTGCGCGCGCGTGAGCACGAGCGCTTCGGCGCGCGACGAGAATACGCCCAGCCAGCGCGACGTTCCGGTAGCGAGCACGATGCCGAACGCAATGGCGAAGCCGCACAGCCAGAGATCGTTCAGCGCGGTCACGAAGAACGGCGGCGCTTGCGAGTGCTGCGAAGACGGCTTCGTTTTTATGAACGCGAAACCGAGGATGACGATCGCATAGAGCGCCCACAGCGCGAGTCGGCCCGGATGCCTGCGCAGCTCGCGCACGGTGTTGATCAGCGTGCGGCGATCGCCGAACGACAGCACCGCGAGCGCGTTCACGAGCGGGTCACGTCCAGGAACACGTCTTCGATCGAACCGTTGCCGCGCCGCGCGCGCAGCTCGTCGATCGTGCCGCTCGCGACGAGCCGCCCGCGGTCGAGCACCAGCATCCGGTCGCACATCGCAGCGGCGCTTTCGAGCAGGTGCGTGCTGACCAGAATCGCGTGCCCGCCGGCGCGCAGGTCGGTGACGATCGCGCGCAGCTCGCGCTGGCCGAGCGGGTCGAGGCCGATCATCGGCTCGTCGAGCAGCAGCGCGGGCGTTCCGCCGAGCACCGTCGCCGCGAGCAGCGTCTTCTGGCGCATGCCTTTCGACAGCGTGTTCCCGAGCGTATCGCGCTCGCGCGCCATCGCGAGCCGGTCGAGCAGCGCCTCCGCACGCTCTTCCCATCCCGCCGGCTGTTTGGTGAGCGCCGCAACGAACGCGAGATGCTCCCACACGGTCAGCATCGGATACACGTCCGGCGTCTCCGGGATCAGCGCGACCGCTCGCCCCCGTTCGGGTCCGAGCACCGCGCCGTCGAACACGATCGTCCCCGCGTCCGGCCGCACGAGCCCTGCGAGACACATCAGCGTCGTGGACTTTCCCGCGCCGTTGGGCCCGACGATCGCGACGATCTCACCGCGCGCGACGTCGAACGAAAGATCGTCGATCGCGGTCTTCCCGCCGAAGCGCTTCGTCAGCCCGCGAACGCCCAGACTCAGGTTCCGACCGCCTCCGTGGCCGCGCGGTCGCGGAACTGCTTCCAGTAGAGGTGGGCGTACGCGCCGTCGCGCGCGAGCAGATCGGCGTGCGTGCCGTGCTCCGCGATGCGCCCGTGCTCGACCACGAAGATCACGTCCGCGTTGAGGATCGTCGAGAGGCGGTGCGCGATGACGAGGCTCGTCCGGCCTTCCATCAGCGGCACGAGCGCGGCTTGGATCGCCGCTTCGTTCGCGGAGTCGAGCGCGCTGGTCGCTTCGTCGAGGATGAGGATGCGCGGGTTCTTGAGCAGCACGCGGGCGATCGCGAGGCGCTGCCGCTCGCCGCCCGACAGCTTGTGGCCGCGCTCGCCGACCACCGTTTGATAACCGTCCGGCAGCGACGCGACGAACTCGTGGATGTTCGCCGCGCGCGACGCCGCGATGAGCTCCGCATCGCTCGCGTCGGGACGCGCATAGCGCAGATTTGCCGCGATCGTGTCGTGGAACAGATACGTTTCCTGCGTCACGATCCCGATGTTCTCGCGCAGCGACGCGAGCGTCACGTCGCGTACGTCGCGGCCGTCGACGCGTACCGCGCCGGATTGCGGGTCGTAGAAGCGCGGAACGAGCTGCGTGATCGTCGTCTTGCCGGCGCCGGACGGCCCCACGAACGCCGCCATCTGCCCCGGTGCGATGCGGAACGACACGCCGTTGAGCGCACTGCGCTCGGGCGTGTACGAGAACTGCACGTCCTCGAACGCGATCTCGCCGCGCACGGCTTGCCCGGAGCCGGTCGACGGATCGCGCAGCACGGCCGCATCGGGCTTCTCCGCGCCTTCGGGCTGCATGTCGAGGTACTCGAAGATGCGCTCGAACACCGCGAACGCCGAGACGATCTGCACCTGCACGCCGGCGAGTGACGACGCGGGACCGTAGAGCCGGCCGAGATACGCCACGAACGCGACGATCGTACCGACCGTGACGCCGCCCGTGATCGCGAGCCAGCCGCCGGTGAGCCACACCACCGCGGGCCCGATCACGACCATCGCCGTGATCGCCGCGATGAACCACCGTCCCACCATCGCGAGCTTGATCTCGAGCTTCATCAGCTCGGTGCCCGCTTTGTAGAAGCGCTCGCGCTCGAAGCGCTCGCGTACGAACGACTTGATCAGCGTGATCCCGCTGATCGAGAGCGTCTCCTGGGTGATCGACTCCATCTCGTCGCGCTTCTCGCGCGTCTGCTTGCGGATGTCGTACATCTTGCGCCCGACCGGCGCGAGCGGGAGAATCATCAGCGGGATGATCGCGAGCGCGATCAGCGCGAGCCGCCAGTCGAGAATGAAGATCGTGACGACGGTCGTGAGCATCATGAACACGTTCGTGACGATCGACACGAGCGTGCCGGTGACGACGTTGTCGATGTTGTCGACGTCGCTCGACACGCGGTTCATGATCTCGCCGGTCTTCGTGCCGGTGAAGAAGGAGAGCGGCATGCGGTGCAGGTGCGCGACCAAACTCGTGCGGATGTCGCGCATGATACCCTCGCCCACCAGCGAGTTCAGAAAGCCCTGATAGACGCCGATCGCGCCGCCGAGAATCGCGCTCGCGACCATTCCGCCCACGTCGATCCAGACGCCGCGCATGTCGTGCGCGGGGATCGCGCCGTCGATCAGCCATTTCGTGAAAAGCGGCGGCAGTATCCCGAGCAGCGCGACGACCAGGATGCAGACGAGGACCATCGCCTCCTGCACCAGATACGGCCGGAAAAAGGCCGCGATGCGGCGCACGTCCACCCGTCTCGTCACTTTCGGACGATCCGGGCTGTACATCTGGGACCACATCAAGTGGACCGGGGGGCCGCCGCCGAGCATCAACTCGTAGGAACCGTTCGGTCGCGGTGAAGTTCCCGCGCCGCCGGTTTCATACTCTCCTCACGTACCGCGGGCATGGTGCAAAGCAACTTTCATCGCGACGGAGGATCGGCCATGCATCGGAATCATCAAGGACTGCTCGCGCTCGCTTGCATCTCACTGCTCGCGGCCGGCTGTTCCGGATCGACGGGCGCCATCGGAACGCCGCCCGGCGGCGGCTTCCGCTTCACCGAAGCGGCCGGAACGTTCTACAAGGACTACACGGGCCCGCAACGCCCCGCGATCAGCGCGATTGGCGCCGACGGTGGGCTGACGCTTGCGTCGCAGACGATCACCGTCACCGCCAAGATGGCGGGCCCCGTTTTCACCGGCGGCCCGAACTATTACGTGTGGGGCTGGGATCGCGGCGGAGCGAGTACCGGCACGGCACCGTTTCCGGACGAACCCAATGTGAAGTTCAACGCGGTGCTGGTCGTGACGGCCGATCCCGCGAACGGCACGACGCTGACCGGCGTGATCAACCTGCTCGACGGCGCCGCACCGCAGCCCGTCACCCCGACCCTCGTCGGGCCGGACACGATCCAGGTCAGCTTTCCGGCGTCAATGCTTCCGTCGACCGGCTTCACGCCCGCGCAGTATACGTGGAACCTCTGGCCGCGTTCGGGTCTCGGCGGGAGCCCGACCGTGCAGATCGCGTCGTTCATCCCGGACAATGCGATGGCGAGCCTGATCGCTCAGTGACCTCCGCGTTGCGCTGCACTCGCCGGGCCGCAATCAGCCGACGCGGACGACCACCTTGCCGACCGTCGCGTTCGGCTGGAGGATCTGCATCAGCGCGCCGGGCGCGTTGTCCAGTCCGTCGATGAAGGTGGTGGGGGCGCGCAACTCGCCGCTCGCGATGAGCGGCGCCACCTCGGTGACGAAATCGCGGAAGCGCGCCATGTGGTCGATCACGATGAAGCCTTGCAGCCGCAGCCGGCGCCCGATCGCGATTGCGAGATTGCGCGGGCCCGGCGGCGGCGACGCCGCGTTGTACTGCGACACCGCGCCGCACAGCACGATGCGCGCGTGGTCGCGGGTCGCGGCGATCGCCGCTTCGAGCTGCTCGCCGCCGACGTTGTCGAAGTAGTAGTCGATCCCGTCGGGCGCGAGCGCGCGCAACTGTTTGTACGCGCCTTCGTGATAGTCGAACGCGCCGTCAGCGCCGAAGTCCTCACGCACCACGCGCGCTTTTTCCGCCGAGCTCGCAGAGCCGATAACGCGCAGACCCCACCGCTTCGCGAGCTGCACCGCCATCGACCCCACGGCGCCGGCCGCGCCGGAGATGAAGATCGTCTTGTCCGGCTGCACCTCCGCGATGATGCGCAGACCGACCCACGCGGTGAAGCCCGTCGTCCCAAGCGCGCCGAGATACGTCTCCGCGGGAACGCGGCTCGTGTCGATGACGCGCGCTGTTTTTGCCGGCACCACGGCGTACTCGCGCCAGCCGCGGTCGTGCAGCACCGTCGCTCCGACGGGAACCTCCGGCGCGCGCGAGGCGACCACCGTACCCACCGCCGCGCCCGTGAGCGGCTCGCCCACGGCGAACGGCGGCACGTACGACTTCGCGTCGTTCATCCGCCCGCGCATGTACGGCTCGACCGACATCAGCGAGTTCTTCACGAGCACTTCGCCTTCGCCGGGCGGCCCGACGTCGGTGTGCGCCACCTCGAAGTTGGCGCCGGTCGGCTCGCCGGTAGGGCGGCTCGCGAGACGGACCTCGCGACAGCGGACGGTTTCGCTCTGGGTCGTCATGGCCGAGGCTTACCACCCCGGCCGCGACCCGCCTGCCGCCTCGCGTTGCCGGCGCTCGCGGCGTTACGTCTTGCCGTTGCGCAATACCGACAGTTCGCGGAAGAGTTTTTCCTCTCTGTCCGTGAGGTTCGTCGGAAGCTGTCCGATCAGGCGCACGTACTCGTCGCCGAAGCCGCCGTCTTTGAGCTTGGGCATTCCCTTGCCGGTGAGACGCAGCATCTTGTTGTTCTGCGTGCCGGCCGGGATCGTCATCGTGACGTCGCCGGTCATCGTCGGGACGCGCACCTCTGCGCCGAGGATCAGGTCGTAGATGCTCACCGGAAGATCCAGGTAGAGATCGTCGCCCTTGCGCTCGTAGCCGCCGTCCGCGCCGAGGTGCACGACCAGATAGAGATCGCCGCGCGGTCCGCCGCCCGGCCCGCTGGCGCCTTGGCCCGCTAGGCGAATGCGCTGCCCGTCGCGCACACCGCGCGGGATCGTCACGTCGAACCGTTTCGTCTCGCGCACCCGCCCCGTGCCGTGGCATTGGGTGCAGATGCGGTTGCGGTCGGTTCCCGTACCGTGACAGCGCTGGCAGATGTCCTCCACCTGCAGCGTGACGGATTTCTTGCCGCCTTCGAACGCGTCGTGCAGCCCGAGCTCGATCGTCGATTCGAGATCTTCGCCGCGCTGCTGCGACGCGCTGAAGCCCGACGGACCGGACGCGCGCTGGCGCCCGATCCCCGAGAAGAACATGTCGAAGAAGTCGGAGAACCCGCTCGCGCCGCCGCCCGGGCCTGCGCCCGGATTGTTGAAGCCGCCAAAGTTGCCGAAGTCGGCTCCTTGCGCTTGGCGGTACGTGCGCTGCTGGTCGGCCTCGCGCGCGGCGCGCTGCCAATCCGAACCCAGGACGTCGTACTTTTTGCGCTTCTCGGGATCGCCGAGAACCTCGTACGCCTCCTGGATTTCCTTGAACTTCTCCTCGGCCGCGTGCTGGTTATCCTGATTCTGGTCGGGATGCCATTTGCGCGCGAGCTTGCGGTACGCGCTCTTGATGTCTTTCTCGGCGGCGCTTTTCGGCACGCCGAGGATCGCGTAATAGTCTTTGTAGTTCACGCGTTCTTGGCGACGACGACTTGCGCGGGACGCAGTACCTCGTCACCGATCGTGTACGCCTTGTGGGCTTCGTCGAGGACGGTGTCCTCATCGACGCCTTCGGGCGTGGGCTGCGTGGCGATCGCTTCCGCGAGCTTCGGATCGAAGGGCAGCCCCTTGAGGCTGACGCTCTTCACGCCTTCGCTCGCCAGCGCGTTCTCGAACATCCGCAGCGTCGCTTGCAGGCCGCCGCGCACGGCTTCGGAGTCGTCGAACGCGAGCGCGCGCTCGAGGTTGTCGAGCACGGGAAGAACCTTTGCGAGCACCGACTTCTTGCCGGAGAGCGCGATGTCGCTCAGCTGCCGCTCGATGCGCTTCTTGTAGTTCTCGAAATCCGCCATCGCGTAGAGGAATTTGTTGTAGTTCTCCTCTGCTTTGGCGCGCGCCGCGGCGAGCTCGGCGGTGAGGGAGCTTTCCGCTCCGTCACCGCCCTGCTGCTCCGCCGCCGCGCCGTTGCGCGCGTCCGCCGTTTCGCCGGCGGGCGCGCTCGTCGCGGTGTCCTCGTTCACGCGTTACTTCGCTTCCTTGAACTCGGCGTCGATCACGTCGTCGTTCGGTGCGCTCGCACCGCCCGCCGCCGTCTCGTCGTGCGCACCGCCGGCCGCGCCGTTGGGCGACGTGCCGTCCGTGGAACCGCCCGTGGACTTGTACAGCGTCTCGGCCATCTTGTACGACGCCTGCTGCAGCTTCTCGGTCGCGTCCTTGATCTCGGCCGAGGTGCCGTTCTCGCTGACCTTCTTGAGGTCCGCAAGAGCCGTCTCGACGTCGCCGCGGACGCCCGCTTCCGCTTTTTCGCCGACTTCCTTGAGCGATTTCTCGGTCGAGTAGATCAGCGAGCTCGCGGTGTTGCGGATCTCGGCCTCTTCCTTCTTGGCCTTGTCCTCGGCCGCGTATGCTTCCGCGTCGCGCACCATCCGGTCGACCTCGTCCTTGTTGAGGTTGGTCGACGCGGTGATCTCGATCTTCTGTTCCTTGCCCGTGCCGAGATCTTTTGCCGACACGCTCACGATGCCGTTGGCATCGATGTTGAACGTGACTTCGATCTGCGGCACGCCGCGCGGCGCAGCGGGAATGCCCTCGAGCCGGAAGCGCCCGAGCTCCTTGTTGTCGTTCGCCATCTCGCGCTCGCCTTGGAGAATGCGGATGTCGACCGACGTCTGGCCGTCCTCGGCCGTCGTGAAGACCTGCGTCTTGCGCGTCGGGATCGTCGTGTTGCGCTCGATGAGCTTCGTGTTCACGCCGCCCAGCGTCTCGAGACCCAGCGACAGCGGGGTCACGTCGAGCAGCACGACGTCGCGTACTTCACCGGCGAGAACACCGGCCTGGATCGCAGCGCCGACCGCGACGACTTCGTCGGGGTTGACGGACTGGTTGAGCTCTTTGCCCGTGAGCTTCTTGACGAGCTCCTGGATGACGGGCATGCGCGTGGAGCCGCCGACCATGACGACTTCGTCGATCTGCGACACGTCGAGCTTCGCGTCCGCGATCGCGTTCTTGAACGGCTGGATGCAGCGGTCGGTGAGATCCTGCGTGAGCCGCTCGAACTCCGAGCGCGTGAGCGTGATGTCGAGGTGCTTGGGACCGTTCTGGTCGGCCGTGATGAACGGCAGGTTGATCGTCGTCTGCACCGTGCCGGACAGTTCGATCTTCGCCTTTTCAGCGGCCTCGGTGAGGCGCTGCAGAGCCTGGCGGTCGCCGGCCAGATCGATGCCTTGGTCCTTGCGGAACTCGCCGACGAGCCAGTCGACGATGCGTTTGTCGTAGTCGTCGCCGCCCAGGCGCGTGTCGCCGTTGGTCGACTTGACTTCGAACACGCCGTCGCCGACCTCGAGGATCGACACGTCGAACGTGCCGCCGCCGAGATCCCACACGAGGATCGTCTCGTTGCCCTTCTTGTCGAGCCCGTACGCGAGCGCTGCCGCGGTGGGCTCGTTGATGATGCGCAGGACTTCGAGCCCGGCGATCTTGCCGGCGTCTTTGGTCGCCTGGCGCTGCGCGTCGTTGAAGTACGCGGGAACGGTGACCACCGCTTTGGTGACCCGCTCGCCGAGGTACGACGACGCGTCGTTGACCAGCTTCTGAAGAATCATCGAGCTGATCTCTTGCGGCGTATAGTCCTTGCCGTCGATCTTGACCTTATGGTCCGTGCCCATCTGCCGCTTGATCGAGCTGATCGTACGGTCCGGGTTGGTGACGGCCTGGCGCTTCGCAAGCTGGCCGACGAGTCGCTCGCCGGTCTTCGTGAACGCCACGACCGAAGGAGTCGTTCTCGATCCTTCGGAGTTGGCGATGACGGTGGGGCTCTGCCCCTCCATCACGGCGACGACGGAGTTCGTCGTGCCGAGGTCGATTCCGACCACTTTTGCCATGTAGTTCTGTGTCTCGCTTTCCGAGCGTCGTGGACCAGCCGTCAGGAGATCGCTCTCCAGTCGAGCCTTGCCGCTTACCGTCGCTCAAGGGGTGTGAGCCTTGGCCGCCCCGCGGGCGGCCACCGCCTATGATACGTCACCATAGGCAGGTTGTTCCACTCCTTCGCTGTGACAATATTTGTGGCACTAGGGTTGCGGCCGACGGCAAAAAGCGAGGACGCCGTTGCCGGCGCCCTCTTGGTCGAACGTGCTTCTCGCTGAGCCGCAGCTTACGGGTTGGGCTGCTGCTGCTGCAGGTAGACCTCGGCCGGCTGCTCGCCGACTTTGACCTGGACGTTCTTCTTGACGCCCTGGGCCCAGACGCGCAGTGTCACGTTCTGGCCCGGCTTCGTCGCCTTCACGGTGTTCGTGACGTCCGTGATCTGGTTGACCGGCTTGCCGTTGATCGTCTGGATGACGTCGCCGGGCTCTAAGCCTGCTTGGTCGGCAGCCTGGCCTGGCTCGACGCGCGATACGACGATGCCGCCCTGGTCACGGTAGTTGATCTGCGTGCGCACGTTGTTGTCGATCGGTCCGAGGAGCACGCCGAGGTAGCCCACGCCGGTGCCGGTGCTGTTCTGATTCACCGTCTGGCCTGGCGTCTTCGCGAGCGCGACCGCGGTCTCGCGGACCGTGTTCGATGGGATCGCGAAGCCGATGCCTTGCGCCGCGGCCGGGTTGGCCGTCGACTGGTTTACGCCGATCACGCGGCCGTCGTAGTCGACGAGCGGGCCGCCGGAGTTGCCGGGGTTGATCGGGGCCGACGTCTGGAGCAAGCCCTTGAACAGGCGGGGCACGCCGTTGCGGTCGCCGCCGATGGGCTCGTCGCGGTTGAAGCCGGACACGACGCCGACCGAGACGGACTTCTGGAGCGAGAGCGGCTCGCCGATCGCGATCGCCCACTGGCCGGCCTGGAGCCGCGTGCTGTCGGCGAACTCCACCGGGGGCGGCAGCTTCGCGTAGTTGTCGACCTTCACGAGCGCGAGGTCCGCGCCGGGATTCGACGAGAACAGCCGGCCCGCGACGCGCTCGCCGTTCGAGAACACGACGGTGATCTTGCTGACGCCCGCCGGCACGACGTGCGCGTTGGTGACGATCAGGCCGTCACGCGAGTAGACGAAGCCAGAGCCCGAGGCGCGCTCGACGACGCGCTGGCGCTGGTAGGTGCTGCCGCCGCCGAACATCTGGCTGAACGGGTCGGTCGGGACGAGTTGCGTGCCGTTGACGAGGACTTGCAGGGCGACGACGGACGGCTCGACGCGCTTCACGGCGTTGATGATGCGGTCCTGATCGGTCGTGCCCGAGCTGGTAAGGGGGGCGGCCATGACGGCCGGCGGCGTGTTGCCGGGGCCCGCGACGCCGGCGAAATGGGTGCTCGCGTAGAGCATCATCGAGAAGCTCCCGATGATCGCACCGATCAGCCCAACGACCGCCGTCCCGAAGATGCTAGTACGAGACTTCACGAATTCCGGATGCTCCTTATGAGGGTGTGGTCGCACGACATTACTCGACAGGCGGCCCGGAGGTAGCGGTTTCGTACGTTTTTTCCCGGAGTTCTAACCTCTGGCGGTCGCCTGGTCGTCGACGATGCGCCCGTCGCGGACGCGGATGATGCGCTTGGCATGGCTCGCGACGTCCTCGTCGTGCGTCACCATGATGATCGTTCTGCCGCCCTCGTTCAAGTGCTCAAACAGGGCCATGATCTCCTCG
>JAXDMB010000478.1:0-15154 GCA_034666325.1 Vulcanimicrobiota bacterium | reverse complement strand
CCCGTGGAGGCCCCGCCCCCGCCCCCGCCCCCGCCGGCGCCGACCGCCGCGCCCACCGCGGCGCCGACGGCCGCGCCGACGATCGCACCGCTCGTGCCGACGCCCACGCCGTCACCGGTGCCGCCGTTGCCGCGCGGGTTCGTGCAAGCCGCGTTCGCAGCGCCGAAGAACTACAACGAGTTCTCCGCGGGCTTCTATTGTCCCGAATCGTACGTGATCAGCGGTGGATACGCGTTCAAGAACTCACCGTTCGCCGTCAAGCTCGACTACCGCCAAGACGTGTACGTCACGAGCGACAACCTCACCGACGCCATCGGCAACCACTTCACACAGTTCTCGACGATCGACGGCGGCACCGCGCTCACGCCCGTTTTCCTCGCGCGGCAAAGCACGTTCGACGCGCGCTTGGAGTTCCAGATCGCCGCGCCGCGGATCTATGCCGGCGTGGGCTATCTCCACACCGCGAACAACTACGGGTACCCGGAGCTCAACGGTATCGGCGCCGGAATCGAAAAGCTGCCCGAGCTGCGCGCGGGCCTCAACGTGTTCGGCTCCGCGTTCTATTATCCAGCCGCGAGCGGCAACTACACCATAACGAGTCCCGCGAGCATCAATTTCGCAAAGACGTACCGGCAGCAGTACCAGATCGTGAAGTACGACGTCGGCGTCGCGCTCGTGGCCGCGCGTTTTCCCGTGTACCTGTACGGCGGCGTGAGCGGCGACCGGTATTACGCCAAGCAAAACGCCCCGATCGGTCAGACGCACGACGGTCCGTACATCGGCCTCGGCGTGAAGCTCTAAGCGGTCGGAAGGACCATCACCATGCGCGTGTCCCGGCCCATGTTCCATGCCCGGCGGCTCGCCGCGCTCGTCGTGCTGCTCTCGTTCGCGGCGTGCAGCGGCGGCGGATGCGGCAACTGCACCGTTCCCCCGATCCATCCGCCGACGCCGGCGCCGACGCTGGCTCCCGGTGCGACGCCGACGCCGACGCCGACTCCCGCGCCGGGCGCGACACCGACGCCGACTCCGGCGCCGGGTGCGACGCCTACTCCCACGCCGACGCCCGGCCCGGGCGCGACGCCGACGCCGACACCAACGCCGACGCCGACGCCCACACCAACGCCAACGCCAACGCCAACGCCGACCCCGACGCCCACGCCAACGCCAACGCCGGTACCGGTCCCGCTGACGTGCGCGCAAAACGCCGTTGTCGGCCAAGCCGTACCGCTCGGATCGGATGCCACGTTCGCAGTGCTCGCGGCGTCCACCGTCACCAATGCCGGCCCGACGCTCATCACCGGCGACCTCGGCGTGAGCCCGGGCACGGCAGTGACGGGATTTGGGCCCGGCAACGGCGTGGTAACCGGCGGCGCGATCCATGCCGGCGATCCGACGGCGGCCCAGGCGCAGCTCGACTTGACGGTCGCGTACAACAACGCTGCCGGACGAGCGAATCCGGGTGCCGTTCCAGCGGACATCGGCGGGCTCGTCATCCCGCCCGGCGTGTGGCGCGCTCCGGTATCGCTTGCGATCACCGGCAACGTGACGCTCGACGGACAGAACAATCCCAATAGCGTGTTCATCTTCCAGATGGCGTCGACGCTCACGACATCGGTCAACAGCACGGTGACGCTCATCAACGGAGCCAACGCGTGCAACGTCTTCTGGCAAGTCGGCAGTTCGGCGACCATCAACACCGCGTCCGTCTTCAGCGGAACCGTTCTGGCGCAAGCATCGATCTCGCTCGGCACCGGCGCCACGGTGAACGGACGCGTGCTCGCGCGAACCGGCGCCGTATCACTGCTCAGCAACACCGTCACCAAGACGGGTCCCTGAGAAAGGAGGAACTCTCGCGCTCATCTCCCCTAAGGTCGAAGGCGGCCCGCGAGAACGCTCGCGGGCCGTCTTCGCGTCATGTCGACAGCATGCGCAGGAAGCGAGTTCGTTCCGTTGACGGCCGCCGCGAACGTGCCGTTCAACCGAAGGGCGGAGCGCGCTGGAGCGCGCCGTCTTCGTAGAGCGTGTACTCGATGAACGCGACGATCGTGCCGGCGACCGATTGCCGTTCGGCGACCGGCGCTT
The DNA here is from genome assembly GCA_034666325.1 of Vulcanimicrobiota bacterium. Taxonomy (GTDB): domain Bacteria; phylum Vulcanimicrobiota; class Vulcanimicrobiia; order Vulcanimicrobiales; family Vulcanimicrobiaceae; genus Vulcanimicrobium. The sequence continues at coordinate 13,072 of JAXDMB010000478.1, read as the reverse complement.
CGATCGCGCGCCAAAAGAGGACGCTCAAGATCCATGCGAACGCCGTGACGTCGATGTTCGGCCGCGCACCCGGCGTGGTGGTAACCGTGCGCAGCGCTGCCGCGATCCGTGTCGAGGTCCAGGCCTCGATCTCCGCGTGCAACGCAGCCAGATCGTCATCGCGCAGCGCCGCCTCGCGCCACGCGCGATAGGCGCCGGCGTACGACCAGTCGATCTGCAAGGCGGCTCGAAGACGCTCGATGAAGCTCGTTCGAGCTTCTTGGCGGGCCATTGCCGAGCGCTGGTCCAGCTCTTGGAGGAGGCGGTCCATCAATACCAGCAGCGCCTGGCGCTTCGAGCGGAAGTGAAGATAGAACGCGCCCACTGCGACGCCGGCCTGTTTGGTGATCTCGTCGACCGTCGTCGCTTCGTACCCGTGCTCCGCGAAGCGCGACAAGGCCGCGGCTAAGAGAAGCTCGCGCGCGCGGCGGCTGCGCTCCTGAGACGGCGGCGCGGGGAACTGCTCGCCGCCCAGCACGTTGGGACGGCCCGAAGCGCCGCTGCTTTCGGCGGCGCCGTGCGCGACGGAGGTCGATCCGGTCATGCCCGATTGGGCGTCGCGATGGAAGATAACGCGCGTACTGCTCCGCTGATGCACGCGCGGCGGAATATCAGACACGTTGCACACCCCCACTTGTTGAATCTGAAGTCACGTTCATACTTACGCGCTCACCCTGATGTGCTCGCGCATCGGTGCCGTTAGCATGTTATAGTAGTTAGCAGCATACGAAGCATAGTGCTTTTTCTCCCGGTGGTGCGGAGGGTGTGACGGCATGCACGATCGTGTAAGGGTATTCAACCCGACTACGTTTTTGGCCGATGCAGGTGAGGGACGCTCCGCTCGCACCTACACGGCGGGACAGGCGGTGTTCACCCAAGGCGCGCCCGCGGACGCCGTGTTTTTCTTGCAGCGCGGAAAGATCAAGCTGTCGCTATTGTCGCCGCAAGGAAAAGAGGCGGTCATCGCGATTCTCGGCGCCAACGATTTCTTCGGCGAGGGCTGTCTTGCCGGACAGCGCGTTCGGACGTCGACCGCGACGGCGCTTTCGCCGTGCTCGGTGATGCGGGTGGAGAGGAGCGCGATGGTCCGTGCCCTCGCGGAGCGCCCGGAGTTCTCGGGAAAGTTCATCGTCCACTTGCTCGCCCGCAACATCCGGATCGAGGAAGATCTCACCGACCAGCTCTTCAACTCGAGTGAGAAGCGCTTGGCGCGCCTCTTGTTGCTGCTCGCGAACTTCGGCAAGGAGGGGCTGCCGGACCCGGTGATCCCGAAGATGAGCCAGCAGACGCTCGCGGACATGATCGGCACGACGCGTTCACGAGTGAGCTTCTTCATGAACAAGTTCCGGCGGCTCGGGTTCATCGAGTACAACGGCGGGTTGCACGTCAACAGCTCGCTGCTGAACGTGGTCTTGCACGAATGAGCGGGCACGCGGCTCCCGTCACCGGCGTCGGCGCACGTTCGGTGTGCTGTTTTGAACGTTATCGCGCTGCCGTTTCGGTGTAGCATCGACACCATGCATCTCTCGATGCGAGCGGCTCGCCCGCCTCCGGCGAGGGTCTTCGGGGGGACACAAACGTGAGCAACGCGCGCCGGAAGCCGGTCGTCTTCATTCTCGAGCCGCAGACGCTTTTCGTCTCCGATCCGACGCAAACCATCGCGCGCCGCGGCGGCCGCGTCGTGCGCGTCGCCGCATGAGCGCAAGCACGAGAAACGTCTTATCGACGATGCGCCATGACACGGAAGACGAAGAAACCGCGCTGTCGCGCTTCGTGTGCGAAAGCCTGACGGAATACGCAATCTTCACCGTCGCCGCGGACGGCGGCATCGCGACCTGGAACCCAGGCGCGGAACGGACGTTCGGATTCTCGCGTGAAGAGGCGATCGGGCGCAACTTCGCGGTGATCTTCACGCCCGAAGACGTCGCCGACGACCTCCCGGCGGCCGAGCTGATCGGAGCCGTGGCGACCGGCCGGATGGACCGGGACGGCTGGCACGTGCGCAAAGACGGTAGCCGCTTCTGGGGGACGAACACCGTCCAGCCGCTGCACGACGACGGCGGGCGCCATATCGGCTTCACGAAGATCGTCCGCGACAGCACCGAACGCTACAACGCCGCGATGGCGCTGCGCCAAAGTGAAGAACGCTTCCGGCTGCTGGTGGACAGCGTCGACAACTACGCGATATTCTCGGCGTCCGCGGAGGGATGCATCACGCTCTGGAACGCGGGCGCCGAGCGGACGTTCGGGTACGCCGCCGATGACGTCGTCGGCAAGCAGTTCGCCATGCTCTTCACCGAAACGGATGTCGCCGCGGACGTTCCCGACGCCGAGCTCGAGCAGGTGCGCGAGCTGGGCGTCGTGGAGAACGAGCGCTGGCAGATGCGCAAGGACGGCACGCGCTTCATCGCGCAGCGGCGAATCGCGCTGCTCAAGCCGGATCCGGGCGCTGGACCTCAAGGTTTCTCCGTTATCGCCCATGACATCACGGAGCGCCGCGCGAGCGAGGAGACGATGTGGGACCAAGCGTTCCACGACACGTTGACCGGACTTGCAAACCGCGCGCTGCTGATCGAGCACCTTCAGAACGCCGTCGCGCGCGCGAAGCGCCGGCCGGAGAAGCGCTTCGCGGTCCTCTTCCTCGACCTCGACGACTTCAAGAGCGTGAACGACGACGTCGGCCATATCCTCGCCGACGGCGTGCTCGCCCAAGTCGCGAAGCGGCTCCGCGGGTGCGTGCGCCCGGAAGACGTCGTCGCGCGCCTGGGCGGCGACGAGTTCACGATCCTGCAGAACGAGGTTCACGGCGAGCAGGACGCGGTCGCGCTGGCGAGTCGCATCCACGGCTCGCTGGCCGTTCCGTTCTCCGTCGCCGGTCATCACGTCGTCGTGGGCACGAGCGTCGGCATCGCGCTGGGCGGGGCGGCGCTGTCGACGGTGCAGGACGTGCTGCGCGACGCCGATGTCGCCATGTACGAAGCGAAAGGGCGCGGGCGAGCGCAGACGGTGGTCTACGACGAAGGCATGCGTGCGCGCGTCGTGTCGCGTCATCTGCTCGAAACCGACATCCGCGGGGCGGCCGAACGCAACGAGCTCTTCGTGGAGTACCAGCCGATCTTCGAGCTGCACAATCTCCGGCTGATCGGGTTCGAGGCGCTGGTTCGCTGGCGCCATCCCGAGCGCGGGATCTTGTCGCCCGGAGAGTTCATACCGATGGCCGAGCAGAGCGGTGCGATCATCCCCATCGACCGCTGGGTGCTTCATGCGGCGTGCAGCCAGCTGCGCGCATGGCAGCTGGATCTGCCGCAAGCCGCGCCGCTCACCGTGAGCGTGAACATGTCGGCCAAGCAGTTCGTCCACGAGGATTTGCGCGAAACGATCCTGCGCACGCTGGAGGGATGCCAGATTCCCGCGGCATCGCTGAAGCTGGAGATCACCGAGAGCACCATCATGGAGAAGTCCGACAAGGTGTTCTCGACGCTCGCCGCGATTCGCGCGCTCGACGTCGAGATCATGATCGATGATTTCGGAACGGGCTACTCGTCGCTCAGCTACCTGCGCATGTTCCCGGTGAGCGCGGTGAAGGTCGACCGCTCGTTCATCACCGGCATGGACGGGCACGAAGACCGGGCCCAAATGGTGCGCGCGATCGTGATGCTCGCGCACAACCTTCACTTGACCGTCATCGCGGAGGGTGTCGAGACCGTGGCCGAGCTGGCCGCGCTGCAAGAGCTGTCGTGCGAGTGCGGACAAGGGTACTTGCTGTCGCGCCCCCTGGGCGCCGAGGCTGCGCGCGCGCTCATCAAGCGAAGCAACGTCGCTTGAGCGGCGCTACAGCACCTTCAGCTTGAGCGCGACCGTTCCGGAATTGCCGACGTTCAAGCTGCCCGCGAGCGTCCACTTCACCGTTCCGCCGCCGCCGACCGCGACCGGCGTGACGGTGCACGACGTGAGCGAAGCGGGCAGCGCGCCGCAGTTCGCGCTGACGAACGCCATGCTCCCCGGTATCGTATCGTTCAGGACGATCGACTGGAACGCCGATCCGCCGCTGACCGGATTTCCGTTCGTGTAGGTGAGCGTGAAGGTGACGACGTCACCCGGCACGACCGTCGTCTTGTCGGCGGTCTTGACGACTTTGAGGCCGCCGACGTAGGTGAGATCGCTCGACGTGTCGTTGCCGGCGAAGAGCGCCGGCTGGTTGCCGCCGGCGATCGACGCGGTGTTCGTGACGCTGGGGATCCCCGCCGTGCCGGCGGTGACGTCGAGCGTGATCGCGTTGCCGTTGGCGTTCACCGCTATTGCGGTGGTCGACGTGCACGTCATCGTTTGCGCGCTCGCGCTGCACGACCACCCCGTGCCGGTTGCCGACACGTACGTCAGGCCCGCCGGGAGCACGTCGGTGACCGTGATCGTGCCGCTCGTCACCGCGTCGCCGCTGTTTTTCGGCAGCAGCGTATACGCCTTCGCCGGACCTTGCGCTATGAAATACCCGGTGTGCGACTTCGTGATCTGCACGTCCGGCGCCACCACGCTCGCGAGGTCGCCGAGCGTCATGAATCCGCTCACGGTTCCGACCTGCGTCACCGTCACCGACGGCGGCGTCATGGCGTAGATCCTCGCGGGCGTATCGTCGGTGGACATCAGAAGGCGGCCGTTCGCATCGAATGCCATTCCGGTGATCGACCCGCTCATTGCGAACGACGCCAGCGTGGTTGCCGCGCCGCCCGTCACCGGGACGGTGTAGATCGTCGCGACGGCCCCGACGTACAGCGTTCCGGTAGGCCCGAACGCCATGTCGCCACCGCCCGTCGCGATCCCGGTGACGGTGCCGCGCGACGTTGCCGCACCCGTGGTCTGATCGATCGAGTAGATGTGCGTCGAACTCTGGTCCATCGCGTAGAGGGTGCCGTCCGGAGCGAAAGCGCTGCGGGGGAGATATGGCACTCCTGTCGTTCCCAGCCGCACGGCCGCCGTCGCGGGCACCGCCGGATCCCACCGGAACACCGTGGTCGTCGCCGTGCCGGAGTCGTAGTCCGTGTAGAAGATCATACCGTCGCTCGCGCGTGTGGCGAGCGCAGCAGCTTGCTTGAGCGCGGGCGAGAACGTGTGGATGCTGGTCGCCGTACCGGTGCTGGTGCTGATCGTGTAGATCGCATTGACGTTGTAGCCGTACAGCGTGATCGTCGCCGCGGACGCGCGGCCGTGCACGATCAGCGCGAAGGCAGTGAGCGCGAACAGGAACGCCTGCAGCAGCCGCGGCGGCACGCGCCTCACGGACGGCCCCAGCCGAAGACGCGGCTCACGACGCTGGTGAGCGTAATGTACGCGCCTTTGCGGGTCGGGCGGCCGGCGAGCGACGAATCCGCGCTGCCGGTGACGTTGTAGCCCACGGCAACCCGCATCGCGTCGCCGAGGCGCATGCCGGACTCGATCGCGAACTGGCCCGTCCGGGGCATCGTCGTTCCCGGAGCGCCCAACAGCCGTGCCTCCGCGCCGACGTCGAATCGCGAGCCGATTCGCTGCACGGCGCGCAGTCCGACCAGATAAGAGTGTGCGGCGTAGACGCCGTCGCCGTCCAGCTTCACGGCTGCGCGCCCGTCGAGCTCGAGGCGGGGCGTCGCGCGCCACGCCGCTTCCGCGGACAGCGTGTCGACGTGCTCGCCGCTCTCGACCGACGTTCCGTTGCGCCGCTCGAGCTCCACCAGCGCGGCGCCGCGGTCGTTTCCGTGCGGACGCCATGCCAGCCCGACGCGCGCCTGCGTGTCGTTGAAGGCGGCGCTCCGCGCGGCGCGCAGATCGCCGACGAGCGACACGTCGGGCGAGAGCGCGCCCGCGGCCGAAACCGCAAGCGTCGTGCCGCCCAGCGTGCCGGCGCGTTCCTGGAGCGACGTCGTAGCGTGAAAGCGGCTCGTCGCGTACGCGAGGTCGAAGCCGTACGCGGTGAACCCCGAACCCGTCGCGCCCGGCACGCTGCTGGTGCCGGTCGACGTTTGCAGGTAAGCGGTGCCCTTGAGCTGTTTGGAAAGGGCGAGCGCTTCGCGAACCCCGGCGGACGACGTGAAGCCGCCCCCCGCGGGAGTGTGCTCGAACCCGTATTCGCTGCTGATCGTCGTCGCCGCGCCGAGCCTGCGTTCGATGCCGACCGCGACACGGCGCGTCGCTCCGCTGCTCGCGAGCGCGCTGGTCGCAGTGGCGAAACTCTGTTGCGCCGCGTCGGCGAACAGCGCCCGCGCGAACACGCGCGAGCCGTCGCCGAGCGTCGAGTCGATCGACAGCGTCGTCTCGCCCGGCTGGATCGCCGGCTCGCCGCCGGCGACGCGCGCGATCCGCTGCGCGCGAACGCGCGTGCGTGCGCCGACGAGATATTCCGCGCCGGCCCGCGCCTGCGCGGTCGAGACCGCGTCGCTTCCCGTGATCGCGGTGTGCCGCAGATCGAACCCGCCTTCGACGGCGAGCCGCTGCGAGATGGGCTGGCGCAGCGTGAACGTCGCCGCGCTCTGCGCGTTGCCGGAAAGCGCGTCGCGCTGCGTGTCGTACCCGAGCGTGAGTTCGCCTTTGCGGCGAAGCCCTTGCGTGAGCGCGACGCGCGCGTCGGTCAGACCGGCCGCGGTGAGGCCGCCGAAGGGATCCGCAAAGCCCGCGCTCGCGCGGTCGTAGGAAGCGACGAGCTTCGTCGCGCCGCGCTGCCCGGCGTAATCGGCATGCCACGTCTGGCCGTCCGATGCGAGCGTCGCGCCGGGAACCGCCCCCGACGATGCGACGTGCGCGACGTTGAGGTTTCCGAAGCGCGTCGCCAGTCGCACGTTCTCCTGCAGCAGCGAGAAGCTGCCCATTCCGGTCGCGTCGTTGACGTAGCCGACGTTGAGCTCGCCGAGCCCGCGCGCGAACGTCGTGCCCAGCCGCCCGCCGGTCGTCCGCGATGCGGCGCCGACTGCCGCGTACTGATAGCGCACGACGACCGCTTGAGGGCGGAACGCGTCGTCGTACGGCAGCACGACGGTGATGAACCGCAGCGTTCCGCTGCCGGCATCGAGGAGATAGTCGACGTTGCGCTGGAGCGCGGTCTCGGAAGCCACGGCGCCGGTGCGAGGATCGACGGCGACGACCGTGACGATGTCGGAGCCGATGACGATGTTCGGCTGCAGGATCCGGCCGAACGTCGACAGCCCGGTTGCGGGGATCACGTCGCGCGCGAACGCGACGTCGTTGCGCGCGGTGAACGCGGTGAGGTGCGTGCGGCCGTTCGCGTCCGCGAGATCGAGGCGGGCGCCGCCCAGCACCGCTTGGAACGCCGACGCACCGCCCGGCGAACCGGTCTCCGCGTTGAAGCGGCCGTATGTGAACGCGTTGCGCCCGGACTCCAGGCGCGCGTAGAGCCGGTCCTGTGAGAGGACGTCTTCGCGCTGCGCGCTGGCGTCGCCGTACGTGCGATACGGGTCCTCGCCGGGATTCTGCACGAACGGTCCGCCCGCGGCCGACAACGAGCGGCTCGCCGTGTCGTATCCGATCGTCGTCGCCACGCCGCGCAACGACTCGCCGGTCGCGAAGAACGACACCCGGCCGAGCTTGGAGCCGCCTCCGTCGAGATGCTCGTCGCCGTCGCGCGAACCGGGCGCGGCGCCCGCGCCGACGCTGATCAGGCCGACCACGAACGCCTTGCGCAGGAACGGACCGACGAACGTGCGCGCCTCGCCGGTCGCATCGCCCGCGCTGATGGCGATGCCGGCGTCGCCGCTGCTGGTGCCGGGCACGACGAGCGCGCGACCCTCGCCGTTTTCATCGACGGTGATCGCGAGCGCGGCCGAAGCGCCGCTCAACGGCCCGGCCGCGGCGCCGGCGACGGCCGGTGCGGCGAGCAGTTTGACGCCGCCGCTGCGCACGCTCAAGCGAACCATGCTGCCGCCGCGCGCCGGATGGTTCCACGCGTCGCGCGTGCGGACGACGAGCATCGCCGGCGTGACGCCGTCCGCGTTCAGCGCCGACGCGAATGCGCCGCTGACGGTCGCGGGCGCGCCGGAACCGTACACCACGGTGAGCTTCGTCTCGCCGCGCAATCCGCCGGCGCCGAGCGCGGTGCACGCGATCGTGTTCGGGCCCGCGGCGAACCGCACGCCGTAAAACGTGTACGTCGTCGTGCCGGTCTTCGCGTCGGAGCTGCGCGAGCCGAGCTGCGTGAGCGGCACGGCGGTGCCGCCGACGACGAGCTCGACGCCCGCGCCGGATACGGTGGCGACTTCGACCTTCGCGAGCTCGCCGGTGATCGTCTTTTGCGATGACGGTGAGAGCACGGTCGCGACGAGCCCCTCGGTTGCCGTATAGACGAGGTGCGTCAAGTCGTCGCGCACGATCGTCGGTCCAGGCGGCGCGGCGATCGCGATAGCCGCTGCTGCGGGCTGCGGCGACGCCGCAGTCACGGCGACGGCTTCAGCGGCGTACGCGCGCGGAAGCGCGGCGGAAGAATCGACGTCGACCATCGAAAGCGCGAGTCCCGTGACGACGAACGCGGCGCCGAAGCGCCGGATGCGGGCGCGCGCGCTCATGAGGACTCGACCGCGAAGTTGACGTCGTGCATCAGACCGTCGTCGAAGATCCCGTGCACGAGGCGCACCGGGCTGCGCACGCTGTCGATGCTGCGATCGGCGGTGAAACGCACGCCGCGGGGTAGCGACGACTCGTCGACGCGCAGGACGTGCACCCCCGCGCGCACGCCGTGGAACGAGAAGCGCCCGTCGGCGTCGGTGACGACCGACGTGCCGCTTTCGAGGAATATGCGAACGTTCGGGACGCCGCGGTCGCCCTCGTGATATCGGCCGTCGCCGCGACTCGCGAACACGCGGCCGGTGATGACGGTGCGGTCGGAGAAGATGCCGGCCCGCACGACGATCGTAGCGGTGGAAGACCCGGTCGACGCGACGATCGCGGTGTTCGCAAACGTCGCCGTCACCGTGACGGTATTGGCTTCGGTCGCGCCCTCGGCAACGCCCGGCGCGACCACCGATGCATACGTGATCGTGTGGGTTTGACCGGGCAGCAGCGCGTCGAGCGTCCAGCGCAAGCCGCGCCCGGCGAACACGGGCTCGAGCGCGACGCCGTCGACCTTCGCCGTTCCGTGCGCGTACGCGAGGCCGCCGGCGGGCGTATCGACGATCGACGTCGTGCCGAGCGCGGTGCTCGCCGCCGACGTGAACGCGATCGTGTACACGACCCGGTCGCCCGCTTCCGCCGCGGCGCGGTCGGCGTTCTTCGCGACGACCAGCGTCGTCGCGGGCATCATCGGAAAGTTGCCGAGCAGACCGAAGACGTCGGTGAGCCGGACGCTTCCCTGTGTGAGCGTGAAGGTTCCCGCGTTCGCGAGCGGCTGTCCGTCGAGCGCCGTGAGCGTTACGGTGTACAGCGTGCCGGTCGCGTCCGGGACGAGCGTCGCGGCGATCGTCCGGTCGACGTACTTCGCCGCATGCAGGGTGATCGAAAACGCCGACGTCGTGCCCGGCGCGGGCGGCTCGATCCGAAACGAGTACGCGCCGTCGGGACCCGTGACGAACGGGTTCGCGCCGGTACGGTTCACGCCCGCGTCGGTGCTGCGCGCCGTCCGCACCGCGAGCAGCTTGAGCGACACGGGATCGACGAGCGAAACCGTCACCGAGCCGAGCGGATGCGACGCGCCGAGCAGCGCGTCGAAGATGACGTTGCTGGTGCCGGCGAGGATGCCCGCGGGCGTGGTGGTCACCGCCGCGATGCCGTCCGCGCCGATCGACGCCGTGTTCACGTACGAGCGTCCGGCGAGCGCGGTGTCGTCGACGACTGCGCCGATCGTGAGCGTGTGCGACGTCGCCGGTGCGACGGTTCCGACGGAGACGCGGAGCGTTCGCCCGGTCACGGTAGCGGCGGCGGGCGCGCCGTCGAGCTGCACGCTCCCGGCGATCGCACGAATGCCGGCCGGGATGTCGTCGGTAACGACCGCGTTGGTCGCCGGGACCGCGCCGTCGTTGCGAAACCGGATTTGATACGTGACCGCCGTGCCGGGCTGCGCTTGGCGGCCGGCCGATTCGTCGACGGTTTTCACGACGGCGGTCTTCGCCCCGAGCGGACCGGTGAAGCCGGGCGGCGCCACGGCGATCGCCCAGCGGCGTCCCGTGTCGCTGCTCAATCCGTTCACGGTTCCGCTCGCGGTCGAGCGTGCGGTGAGCGTGACGGCGAACGTCGTGCCGGGCGGCACGCCGCTCGTCGCGATGCGCACGGTGACGCCGATCGAAGCGGCGGGTTCAACCGTAGCGGATGTCGTGGTGCCGACGATCGCCGGCGCGGCGGTACCGCCGGCCGCGTCGAACGATGCGCTCGCGACCGTTCCCGCGCCGGTCGTGACCGACGTGATGACGTACGCGTCCGGAACGTTTCCGGCGTTCGTGATCGTGAACGTGCGGTCGACCGGCAAGCCCGCGCCGTAGGTCTCCGAAGCGCGATCCGCGTCGCCTTCTTTCGGAGAGACGGAGATCGCGCCGACCGCCGCCACCACCGTCTGCACGGTGTTCGAGAAAATCGTGAACATCCGGCCGGGCGCGACCTCGTACGTTGCGGTCGCGGCGTTGGTGATGGGCGAACCGCCCGCCGCATAACCGGCAGCGCGCGGAACGGCGAGCGAACCCGCGAGAACTGCGGCGGCCAGGTAGCGGCGGACGGTGAGCGTCACTTGATGGTGACGCTGAAGGTGAGCGTTTGCAGGAGATCGGCGACGAGCGTGTTCGCCCCGTACGAGCAGCGGTACGCGGTCGCCGGCGACGCGGGCGTCGGCGGTGTGAGCGTCCCGTTGCTCGCGGTGAGCGTGGACCCGTCATAGAGATAGTAGAACGTGCATTTGCCGGACGAGTCGACCGGCGCCGCCGTGAGGCCGCTCGTGAGCGCCAGATTCCCCCAGTTGTTCTTGAGGCCCGTCGCAGCGTTTTGGTTGGCACCGTTCACGCCGTCGTCGAAGATCTGAAAGCCGCTGATCCCGTTGCTGACGAGCGTTCCGCCTGTCGTTGCGATCGTCGGCCCGCCGAAGATGTTGTTGGTGCCGCTGCGCGGATTGCCGTTCATGTACGTGAGCGTGTAAGCGATCGTGCATCCCGGCCCGGGAACGGTCACACACGGCTGCCCGCCTTGCGTGGGTGTACCGCTAGCGACGCCCTCCTTGTAGAACCCGACCACCCCGCCGGGCGATAGCAGGTTGTACGTGGAGTTCGCTCCGGTCGCGTCGCTCGCGCTCGTCGCGGTGAGCTGGAAACCGTAGGGGTTGAAGATGATGAGCGCGGTGTTTCCCGGCGGCGTATAGCACGCGTAGAACGTGGAGCTCCCGGCGACGGGGACCGTCGCAGTCGTGAAGGTCGCGGTTGCGCCGGTGCAACTCGTGTTGGTCGCATATGCGACGGTCCAGCCGCTCGTCGCCCCGATCGCGCTCGAGGTTATCGTGAACGTGTCGGAGACGTTGCCGTTGTTCAGCACGGTGTTCGGAAACACGATCGCCGCGGGCGAAGCCGGCGTCGTATAGTATACCGGGGCTTGCCCGAACGCGCCCGCGGTCTGTCCCGGATACGCGCCGATCGCCGTGTAGTCGTGATTGTTGTCGGCTGCGCCGGAGTCGTAATAGCCGGCCGCGCCGGTGGCGTAGTTGAACGCACCGGTCGCCGACGGCAGGCCGACCGGCCCCAGGTTCACCGAACCGGAGACGGCGTTGCCGGCGGTGCGGTTCGAGTATCCGGAGCCCGACGCGCCGCTGTCGCCGACGGCGAGCGTGTTCTGCGCCATGCCGTTGAGGTTGGTGGCGTTGACCGCGGTGTTGTCGTAACTCGACGTCGAGTTCGGGCCGGTGAGCAGCGGCGTGAGCGTGCCGTTCACGTCCGTCGCGTTGCTGCCCACCATCGAGTTCGCCATGTTCGTGACCGCGCCGGGAAGCGAGGAGCCCGCACCGGTCGGCTGCGCGACCTCGAAGTGGAGGTCCATCGCCGGGTTCGGAACGTTCGCGGTGTCGGACGAGGAGCCGCCCTTGCCCGCGAACGAGCTCGGGCCGGTGACGACGACCGCGAGGTACGTCGCGAAGCCGAGCTGGCCGACGGTCGTTCCGCCGGTGATCGCGGTCCACGTGGTGCCGCTCGTGAACGGTGCTGCCGCGGTCGTATAGTAGATCGTCGCCGCGGTGCCGGCGTATCCGTTGGCTGCCGACAAGGTCAGCGTGGGGATCGTCTTGAGCGCGAGCGGGTTGCCGTTGAACAGCGGGACTCGATCGATCGCGGGGACGACGCCGGTACCCGGCAAACCGATGCTCGACAGTGCGACGGGCTGGGCGGCATAGGAGCCTGAGTTCGCGCCCAGCAGGTCGTACTTGATGTTTTGTCCGGACGTGGTCGGCGAGACCTCACGCAGCTCGAGGTCCCACGAGACGTCCTCTTGCACGTTGTCGTTCTGCACGGCGGAAGACGCCGCGCTCGTCTGCGCGGCGTAGCCGGTTCCGCCGGCGTACGTCAGCGTCGCGCTGAGCGTCGTTTGATCGATCTGCGCCGCCGTGAGGATGAAGCTGCCGGTGCTGTACTTGACGTCGACGGCGAGCGTATTGCCGGCCGGGATGCTGATGGCGTTCATGGCGGCGTTGACCGCGGCGAGGTCCGTCGTCGCGTTCCCGGTGTACGCGACCGTGGTCGCGGACGCGCCCTGCGGCGTGAGGACCACGGACGCCGGAACCGGTGCGTTTCCGCTCTGCGCGATCGCGGCGGGCAGCGCGGTGAGCTGGAACTTGCCCGCGTTGTTGCCGGCGTTCGTCAACAGGAACTTATCGGTGACGGTCTGGTACGGCGCGACGTTCTGCCCCGTCGTCACGTTGGTCACCGATTGGACGGCGACGTTCTGCACGACGATCGTGACCGTGTTGGAGTTCACGGCGAAGTTGCCGCCGGAACCGTCGGAGTACGTCGCGTTCGCCGCGTTCGAGATGTTCGTTCCGGCCGCCGTCGCGGCGTCCGCCCGAGCCGCGTGCAGCACGGCTGCGAACGCAATCGCTGCGATA
>JAXDMB010000477.1:0-20843 GCA_034666325.1 Vulcanimicrobiota bacterium | reverse complement strand
CACGAGCTCGTCGAACGCCTCGTGCCTTCCGGCGCGGTACTCAGCGATCAGCCGCAGATCGCGTTGCGCGCGAAGCTGCTGCTCGATCCCGAGCTGCTTGCGCTGAACCTCTTCCACCACCAATGACGCTCCTCCACCACCCAACGCACGGGTCCGGATGAACGAGAGCGCGAGCAGCGCGGGGTTCGGTGAGGCGGCCTACGGCCGACGCGCCGGCACCGGGACGGAACCGTCGCCCACGCCGCGCGCGAACGCGACCAGCGTCGCGATGCCGGTGGGAATCGCGCCTTCGTCGAGGCGGAACTGCGCGCTGTGGCCGGTCCGTCAGTGTGGGGGCGCGTTCTCAGAGTTCAGCATTCGTTGCCTGGGGAGTCGTTCGTGTCCGACGGGTCGCCGTCGTGATCGCAGTCGATCGTCTTGTACCAAGCGTTCACGGCGTTCGCAGCATCAATGCCCGATTGGATCGCATCGGCAAAGAGTGCTGCCGAAGCCCAGAACAGCGCTTCACCAGCCGTCACGGCGAACATCTCTGCGGCAGCAATTATGAATATCTCCAAGCCGATGAGGAGGACCGCCAAGACAATAAGCAGTTCCAATTCGGCCTGGACGGAGCTCGGCAGCACGGGATCGTGGTCGACCGGGAGCATGAGAGCCAGGAGCACGGACGGCGGAATGTAGGCCGCGGTGATCTCAGGCGGCCACCTTCGCACGACGTCGATGAAGCCCGGGTCGTTCACGATGGGAGCGAGCGCCGCCGTGGTAGATGCGAACGCAGACGAGTTCGCTATCGCGTAGACGTCCTTCGCGATCGCATCGAGCATAGGATTACCTAGCGTCGCAAAAGGACCGCCAAGGCTGAGGCTCCGATTGAAGCCGCCGACTACGTACTGCCGCAAGAGACCGGCGTTCTTCTCGCTACTGAGTCCTGCTGCGGTGCGCATCACCGTTCGTATTGCTGGATTTCGCGAAGCCGCGTCGCCTATCGACTCCAGGGACGCTCGCTGAGCCCGGGTCAAGTTCGTTCCGGTCACCAGCGCATTCAACGCGGCCGGATCGCGGGTAAGGATGCCGATGGCACCGAGCATGCTGGCTTGAAAGCCGGTCAGGCTGCCGGCGTACGTTTGCAGTATGCTCTTCGCCAACGCCGGCACGGCCGGATCGATCAATAACTGCCCGACGAGACGCCGGCTCGCGAGCGCCGCAGGCGTAGCGTAGACTGCGCGCAACCGATCCGTGAGCCGGTCCTCTGCAACGTGATCGGACGCGCGCGGTTGCAGCGCCGTACCGGAAGCGCGCGACGGATCCGGAGCAACCGGCGCGACCGTGTTCGCTCCGGAACTGCACGACGTCAATGCTGCGACAGCTCCCAACCCGAACACGAACTCGTTCCGATTGATCGTCATCTTGTGCACGAGAAGTACCCCTCTTCACCGTACGGTGGGATTGGCTGATGCAATCGCGCTTGACCCAGACCGCAAGCGCGGCACATGGCTGAGTCCCTGTGGGAGTGCTTGAGTAGCCCCACAATACATGGCTTCACCTGCCGGGCAAGAGACGGCCTGGTGTATCGGCGCGGCGGCAGTCCCTTTCCCGATTCACGCCCACTTGAGCTCCGTATCGATCCAGAATGGCTACGCGCTTTGTCGTCAGCTCCGCGGGACTGAGCAGGCGAGCACGGCATAACGAGATTAACCGCTAGGCCGTCCGGCCGACCCAAGCGAAACGGGTGGCATGGGTAGTCCTTGTGAAGCTTGATTCGCCTCAGTCCGCATGGCATGGCCCCGGAGCGGTCCGGGATGCGATCGACGGCAAGAAGCGTCTAATGCTTGAGAAGCTCAAGACACTGCAGAATGCGGACGGGGGGTTCCGTGCGTTCTACACGCACGACATTGTGAGCGGTGTCTGGTCGACGGCTGAAATCGTGCACCTCGCGGCAAAGGCCTCGCCGCCGAACGAACGCGCGTGGCTAGAGCCGGCATGCCGGTATCTGTTGGAGCGGCAAAATCCGGACGGTGGCTGGCCGTTCCGGAGCCCCGGGAAATCGATCACCGACGTAACCGCGTGGTGCACTTTGGGTCTCGCGCACTTCAAGCACTTCGATGCGGTCGAGCGTGGCATCGGCTTCATACTGCGCGCTCGTAACAACGTCGGCTCGTCGGCGAACGAGGACGGCTGGGGCTTGACGTCATTCGAACAGGATCGCGTGTACTCGACGTGGATCGCCTCCTATTCGCTTCAACGGCTCATGGCGCGACACCGGGAGCAATTCTCCGCGCCGCTCGTCGGCGACGCGGAAACGGCCCTGGCGCTGGCAAAGGTGTGGCTGCGCTCGGTAATGACGGCCGAAGGTGGTTGGCCCGCGACATGCGGCTCGCCGGCGCAGGTCACGAGTACGGCCGTTGCACTGCTGACGCTGTTCATGCAGGGCGACGATCCCAATCAGTTCAGAAGCTCGCGTGACTATCTCGTGAGTGCCGTGCGGTCGGGATTGTGGGCGCCGGAGAACGAGATCGTCGTCACTCAGGAAGGCTACGAGCTCACGCAGGAATGGTTTACGTCGGCCCTCGCCTTTCGCGCCTTGATTTTCTACGCCGAGCTCGGGCTGGTCGAACTTCACGACATTGATGCGATTTTTTTGCGCTTGATCGAGCTGGTTCATTCGGATGGCTCCGTGAGCGTAGGGCTCCACGCATCTCGGGACTTCATATGGACGATCCCGTTCATGCTCGATGCAGTCACGAAGTATGAGCGATTCATTCACTCTAAGGGAAAGCTCTATGCCGCGTTTCTCGACAAACAATTCGAGTATCG
The DNA here is from genome assembly GCA_034666325.1 of Vulcanimicrobiota bacterium. Taxonomy (GTDB): domain Bacteria; phylum Vulcanimicrobiota; class Vulcanimicrobiia; order Vulcanimicrobiales; family Vulcanimicrobiaceae; genus Vulcanimicrobium. The sequence goes on along the minus strand of JAXDMB010000477.1, from coordinate 18,032 downwards.
TGTGCGGGCAAAACGAAAGGAGATGGAGGGTTTACTAACCTCGAGCTTTCCCTACCCCGTCAGCCGTGCTTTCTCCGACTTCCAGCACGAGCTCGATCATCACCGCAAGTTCCAGTTGATGGTCCAGGTGTATGACATTACCATGCGCTATGCGGCGCTAGTCGGCTTGTCGGGGTATCTCCTCGCCAAAGAAAAAACCGATCAGATAAACGCCTTGTTGCGATCAAGCTTCAAACGGCCGAGCTTCGGCGATTGGGCGAGCTTGCTGGACGCGCTCCTTCATGACTCGGCGGGCTTTGCGAAACTGCTGCACCCGCAACTCGCCCACGAGTTGACCAAGCCGCTCCACAACTATTTCGACAACTCGCCGATGAAGCTCACGCTCTCCCAGCTCCTCAGCAGCGTCGTGAGCTTGCGGAACCAAAATTTGGGGCACGGCGCCGTGCGGACGCTCTACGAATATAAGCTCATTATCGAAGAGCAGGAGCCGAAACTCTATTCGTTCCTCGATCGCTTTGCTTTCTTGGCGCACAACAATTCTTTTCTGGTTTTAGCCTCCGAATACGACGAATTCGGTCAAGGTGACCACTACAAGATCCGGATCTTTAAGGGGCTGAACATATCGGACAGCGACTTGGAAACGGCCAGCCGGCTTTCGGAGGGTCAACGTGATTCGATGGTTCGTTACGTATACTTTCAAAATATCGCGAATAACACCATCGTCAATTTGTACCCGTTCGTCTCGTACATGTTTTGCGACGAGTGCAAGCGCGAACAGTTCTTCCTGTTCAACTCGATGAAAACGCGCGAGCGAGTGTCGTACTTGTCCTACTCGTGTGGGCACGCCAGTGAGCGCGGCAACGCGGAACACTTCCGCAAACGACTCGAGCCTTGCGCGCTCGAATGGTGACCGCAGACGCGCCGCTGGACTAATCCACTGCGGCGCCAATGGTATCTTCCACCGACGGCTTCACGGACTGCGCGCGAGAGCCGACGATGATGAAGGCTACCGCCGCCATGATGATGCTGACGCTCTGAATCGCCAGCGTAGCCCAAATTGGGACAGCGTTAGCTTTCTCGCTGATCGCAGTGGCAATGTGCGTGCCGACGCCTGACAGCGTCAGATATGCAAAACCGCCCGCGAGGACCCTCGTGAGCCAACGATAGCGCCGTTCCACGCGCTGCGCGGAGAGCTCCAGCAACCGCGGTTCGACGGCCATCAGATCCCTGGCGATCTTCTCGGAGAGTTCTGAAATTCCCAACGATTTCTCAACGGCCGAATAGACGAGATCGTGCATGGTAATGGTGCTGACCTGAACGAGTCGGTACGCAAGTCTGAAGAATCTGATTTGGTTGCAGAGCGCTGTCAGCTCGCCCAGCTCGCGGTCGCTTGCGGTCTCGAACTCGACGTGGCGACCGGCACCGTGCCCCAGCCGCAGCAAGACGATGTATTGGTGAAGTGCCACCAAGTGCAGCGGGAGGTAGACACGATGGTGGCTATTGTGAAGCCAATCCGCGAGGACGTCGTTTCTTCGGCCGTCCGGATTGAGCGAGTTATCGATGATCGAACACGTCCCCTCGCGGCTGACCGCATGCAGCACGTTCGCGAAGGGCCGTAGGAACGTCGTGCCGGGCGTTTCGGTTGCGGTGCGAAAGCTGGAATGGTATTGCCGGCTCAAGCGTAGGCTCGTGTCTACACGCTGCGCGTCCGTCAACGGCGCGCTAAACGTGAGCGCGCACAACGAGTAAATGCGATGCCGTGCCGTCGCGCTGAGACCAGCACCCGAGACCAATGGGGTCAAGAGGTCGCCCAGCCCGAACCCCTTGGTATCGGCTGTAGGCCCTGGGCTCAGCCACCGCAGCGCGTGCTGGCCGCCGACGCCGCACAAGCGCGGTAATACTTCGATCAGAAGCTCCGCGGCAACGCCTTCATTAGGCGGCTCGGCCTGGTGCGCGGGCAACGTCAACGTGACGACGGCTATGGCAACACCGGTGCGGAACAGGTGAAGGGTGACGTGCTCGATGTGGAGCTCGACGGCGCGCGGGTCGCCTGGGAGCACGAGCGCGACGCCACGACGCGAACGCCCGGGACTGCTTTGCGCAGCGTCCGCGCCGCCCGTCGAGAGGGTTTCGCGATATGTGCCGGTCACAAGGTTCCGCGCGTATTGCGTCAGCCGGAGACAATGCGGGTGCTCTGAACTGCGGCTCGGGCGCGAGTCCAAGATGACGCGGACGAATGCATGAAGGTCGCGCGATACGTGCCATTCCTGAAGTTCCCAAATGGGTTTGTCCATCACGGGTTTGTCACCCGCAAGCCGGCTCGGATGGACCCACTCGAGCCGGGACACGTGCTTCAACTGCAGCGACGTGAGCCGGTCGAGGGCGTCGTGATTCACGGCGAATTCAAAGTCAAGGAAGAGCTCTATACGGTGACCGCTGGCCACTGCGGACATCGTTTCATCCCCCGTTCCGAAGACGCGCGATCAGGGATGGATCCCGTGTTCTATCCGGCCGAGACGGCGCCCAAATCCTGCTCCGGAGCTGTTTGCGCTGAACCTCTTCCACCACCATGACGCTCCTCCACCACCCAACGCACGAAGCGCGGGTCCGGATGAACGACAGCCCGTGCAGCGCGGGGTTCGGTGAGGCGGCCTACGGCCGGCGCGCCGGCACCGGGACGGAACCGTCGCCCACGCCGCGCGCGAACGCGACCAGCGTCGCGATGCCGGTGGGAATGGCGCCTTCGTCGAGGCGGAACTGCGGGCTGTGGCCGGAGTGGATGCTGCCGACCTGTTCGTTGTAGATGCCGAGGCGCACCATCACGCCCGGAACGCGCTGCGCGAAGTACGCGAAGTCCTCGCCGCCCATCGTCGGCGCCGGCCGCTCCACGGTGAAGCCTTCAGCGCGCGCGTATGCAGCGAACGACTCGGAGAGCTCGCCGTCGTTCACCACCGGCGGATAGCCGTAGATCATGTCGAGGTCCGCGCGCGCGCCGTACGCGGCGGCGACGCCGTCGACGATGCGGCGCAGCTTGCTTTCAGCCGCGTCCCGGATCGCGGGATCGTGCGAGCGCACGGTGCCGGTCATGAACACGCGATCGGCGATGACGTTGTTGCGGTAGCCGCCTTCGATCGTGCCGATCGTGACGACGATCGATGCGAGCGGGTCGGTCTCGCGCGCGGCGACGTTCTGCAGCGCGAGGATCGTCGCCGCCGCGCACGGGATCACGTCGACCGCCTTGTGCGGGTACGCGCCGTGACCCCCCTTGCCGCGGATCGTGAGATGAAACTCGTCGGCGGCGGCGTTCACCGGCCCCGGCGTAATCCCGATGTTCCCGGTCGACAAGCGCGGGTCGATGTGCAGCATCGTGACCGCCTCGACTTTCGGATCGTCGAGCGCGCCCTCGTCGATCATCGGCTGCGCACCGCCGGGCCCTTCTTCGGCCGGCTGGAACAGCAGAACCGCGGTGCCGTGGAACGTATCGCGTGACTCCTGCAGCACGCGCGCCGCACCGAGCAGCATCGCGGTGTGCGAGTCGTGCCCGCACGCGTGCATCTTGCCTTTGATCTCGGACGTGCACTCTTCGCCCGAGTCCTCGGTGATCGGCAGCGCGTCCATGTCGGCGCGCAATCCCGTAACGTGCCCGTCGTGCACGCCGCGGACGATCCCCACGACGCCGGTCTTCGCGATCCGGCGGTGCTCGATCCCCAGCGCATCGAGCTCGCGCTCGACGATCGACTGCGTGTTGTGCTCCTCGAAGCCCAGCTCGGGATGGCGGTGGATCTCGCGCCGGATTTCGGTTGCGCGCGCGACGGTGTCGGGGGAAAGCGTCGATGTGCTCACGTGACCGCCTTCCGCAGCGAGCGCGGCGCTCCCCGCGCAGCGGCGCGCACGGACGAGCAGAGCTGCCCCGCGTCCCCAGAGTGCCGCGGTCAAGCTCCTGGCTCAGCACGTGCGCGCGCTATAAGAAAAGAGCGCCTCCTCGCGAGCGACGCTCTTTTCTTTGGAGGGGCCTGGTCTTAGCTTCTATACCGCAGGAATGCCGGGACTTCGATGTCGTCCATGTTGACTGGGGCGACTTTGTCGAACTCGATCGGCTGGCCAAGTGTTGCTGCCGTCGTTTGCGTGCGGTGCGGGCGGTTGCCGAAGCCGGCTGCCAGCACGGTGACGCGGACTTTGCCTTGCATCGACGGGTCGATCGACGCGCCGAAAATGATCTGCGCTTCGCTGTCGACCGCGCGCGAGATCATCTCGGCCGCTTCGTTCACCTCGTACATCGACAGATCCAGGCCGCCGGTGATGTTGAAGATCACGCCGCGCGCGCCTTCGATCGTGGTCTCGAGCAGCGGCGACGCGATCGCCTTTTGCGCTGCGTCCGCGGCGCGGTGCTCGCCCGTACCTTCGCCGATGCCCATCATCGCGGAGCCCGCGTCGGTCATGATGGTCTTGATGTCCGCGAAGTCCAGGTTGATCAGGCCGGGCTGCGTGATGAGGTCGCTTATGCCCTGGATGCCCTGGCGCAGCACGTCGTCCGCGTACGCGAACGCTTCGTTGAGCGGCGTGCGCTTCTCGATGATCTGCAGGATGCGTTCGTTCGGGATCGTGATCAGCGTGTCGACCTTCGATTCGAGGTCGGCGATGCCGCGTTCCGCCGCCTGCATGCGCTTGCGGCCTTCGAACCCGAACGGTTTGGTGACCACCGCGATCGTCAGCGCGCCGGATTCGCGCGCCAGTTCCGCGATCACGGGCGCCGCGCCGGTGCCCGTGCCGCCGCCCATGCCGGCGGTGATGAACACGAGGTCCGCGCCGTCGAGGATCATCGCGAGATCCTCGCGCGACTCGTCCGCCGCTTCGCGCCCGATGTTCGGGTTTGCGCCCGCACCGAGGCCGCGCGTGAGACCGCTGCCGATCTGCACCGTGTTGTTCGTCTTACTGTTGCGGAGCGCTTGAACGTCGGTGTTGATCGAGAAGAAATCAACGCCGGACAAACCGGCCTCGATCATTCTGTTGACGGCGTTGCAGCCGCCGCCGCCGAGCCCGATCACCTTGATCGTCGCCGCGTGCTCGGGCACGAACCGTTTCTCATCAGCCATTTTTGCGAGATCCTCTTCCGGGAAGAGCGGGAGCAACGATCAATTCCAGAGGGACTTGAACCAGGATACGAATGCGCCGAGCGGAGCACCGCTGCGGCCGTTGAGATGCGGCGCTTGTTCGCCGCGTGGGCCGAAGAGCACGAGACCGACAGCCGTCGCGTACTCCGGCTGTTTGACCGCGTCGGTGAGTCCCGCGACGGTCGACGGGACGCCGATTCGAACCGGAAGGCCGAACACCTCGGCGGCCGTCGTCTCGATGCCGCGCAAGTGCGCGCCGCCGCCGGTGATGACCACTTCGCTGAGCACCTGATCGCGCGGGATGCGGTCGATCACGTTCGCTTTCGCGAGCCGGAAGATTTCCAGCACACGCGGCACGACGATGCCGCGCAATTGCGACGACGTCACCTCGCGCGTGCTGCGGCCGTCGAGCGTCTTCACTTGGAACGTCTGGTCGGCTTCGTCCGCGCGCACGAGGCCTGAGCCGTACGTGCGCTTGACGTTCTCCGCTTCGGCGAACGTCGTCTTGAGGCCGAGCGCGATGTCGTTGGTGAGGATGTTGCCGCCCACCGGGATCGTGGCGCTGTGCATCACGCCGCCGTCGGCGAACACCGCGATGTCGGTGGTGCCGCCGCCGATGTCGAGCAGCACGACGCCGACCTGCTTCTCTTCGGGCAGCAGCGTCGCCGCCGCCGATGCGAGCGGTTCGAACACGATTCCCGCGGGCTCGAGGCCGGCGCGGTGCACGCACTTGAGCACGTTCGAGATGAAGCTGCCGCCGCCGGTGACGATGTGCGTGTCGACTTCGAGCCGGCCGCCGCTCATGCCGACCGGGTCGGTGATGCCGTCCTGGCCGTCGATCGTGTAGTGGCGCGGGAGCGCGTGAATGATCTGGCGGTCGGCGGCGAGGTTGATGATCTTCGACGCGTCGACGACCCGCCTGACGTCGCTGCCGATCACCTCGCGGTCCTCGCCGGTGACGGCGACCACGCCGTGGTTGTTGGTCGACTGCATGTGCTCGCCGGTGACCCCGACGTACACGTGCGAGACGTGGACGCCCGCCATCCGCTCGGCCTTTTCCGTCGCGGCCTCGATGGCGTGAACGGTCGCTTCGAGGTCGGTGACGACCCCTTTGCGCATCCCGGTGGACGGTGCTTCGCCGATGCCGATGATCTCGAGACCGTCGGCTCCCGATGAGACGATGACGGCACACGTCTTCGTCGTGCCGATGTCCAGGCCGGCGATCGTGTCGCCTCTAGCCATTCGTCCCAACCATCACTTGCACCACGACATATTGTGGTTCGGCGAGCGTTCACCTACCACATCATCCACATGCGTCCACAGATTGCTTCGGGTCGCTTCGCTTCCGAAGCTGCGGCATGACCGCGTCAGCCTCACTCCGTGTCCCGCTTACCGCGAGCTGTTCTCAACGGAACTCCACCGTCGGGGTGCCCGGGGCGCGCAGGTCGATCGCGCGCAGTGTGCGGCCGCGGACCCCGGCGCGGACCGGCTCCACCAGCACGGCCTTTTTTCCGAGGTCGGCGTCGTCGCCGAACCGCAGCGTGACGCCGGTGACGTCGACTGCCTCGACGCCGCCCCAGCGGTCGCGGCCGAGGCTGCGGACGGCCAGGTTCGCGTCGGCCAGGATCTTGGCGTCCGCGAGCAGCCGCGCGATCTCCGGGTCCGCGATGGTGCCGCCCGGGGCTGGGACTTGCGCGCGCCCGGCGTCGATCCGCGCGATCGACGGCGCGGCGCAGCCGGATTGGAGCACGCGGGACGTCGCGTCGATCGTGACCTCGCGTTCGCCCGCGCGCAGGCATGCCGACGGGCGGCGCACCGTGACGGCGACTTCGACGAACGGCTTGGGAAATTGGCCGCGGCGCACGGTGGCGCGGTCGACGTACGGGATCGCCTCGAGGCGCTTCGTCATCGCGACCGGGTTCAGCAGCCAAACGTTCGCATCGGGCGCGATCGCCGCGGCGCGGCGCACTTCGTCGCGCGAGACGGGCGACGCGAGCGGCAGGTCGACCCCCACGCGCTCGACGCGGAACCACGGCGACTGCGCGAGCCACGCGCCGCCCCAGCCGATCGCGCCGACGAGCAGGATCGCGAAGATCCAAAACGGTTTGATGCGTGCGGCGAGCGACGGTGTGCGGCGGCGCGGCAGCGTGCGGTTGCGCGGCTTCTTCTGCGCGCGCGCCGGTGCGCCGGTGTTCACGCGAGCACGTACCGTTCGAGTGCTTCGGCGACGCCGTCGTGCTGCACGTCCGCCACGACGTGATCGGCGCGCGCGAGCAGCTCCGGCGGTCCGGATCCCATCGCGACGCCGACCGCGGCGGCGTCGAGCAGCGGGACGTCGTTCCACGCGTCGCCGATCGCGAGCGTGGCGTCGAGCGGAACGCTGTAGCGCTGCGCGACGAACGCGAGCGCCTCGCCTTTGTTCACCGCCGGGTCGACGACCTCGACGAAATCGACGTGGCTGCGCGTGAGGTATGCGCGCTCGCCGAGCAGCGTGCGCAGCTCGGCGAGATGCTGGTTCGCGCGCTCGGCGTCGTCGACCAGCACGATCTTGATCGTCGGGCGCTCGGCGAACGCCTCGCGCAGCGACGGCACGACGACGGGCTCGACGCGCGCGAGATCGGTGTAGCGCTTGGAGAAGCGGTTGATCTGATCGACGTACAGCGTGTCGTTCGCGTAGCACTGCGCGTGTACGCCGTGCTCGTGCGCCCATTCCAGCGTGTCGTGCGTGACGTCCTGGTGCACCGGCGTCTCGCGCAGCACCGCACCGGTGCCGGCGTCGAAGATCGCGGCTCCTTGGTAGCACACCATCGGGCCGGTGATGTTCAGCGCGCGCGCAAAGGGCCGCGCCGCGGCGAACATGCGTCCGGTCACAATCGTGACGGCGATGCCGCGTGATTGCGTGGCGGCGATAGCGTCACGGACCCGCGGCCGCAGGACGAGATCGTCGCCGACCAGCGTTCCGTCGAGATCGAGTGCGACGAGACGGATGCGCGCCGATGAAACCATCGGGATTCTCCGTTCGACACGGGCCGTCGGAACTCCGCGAGCCCGCCGGGCGATCACTACGCGGCTGCCGCGCCTCGGTCGCCGTGTGCGGCCGTTGGCTGATTCATCAGATGATTCGGCGTGCGGCGCGCATGCGGGCGGTGCGCGCGTGTGCCGGGAGGCCTTCGAAATCGGCGAGCGCGGCGAGCGGTTCGGCGTCGGCGGCCATGCGGGTGCGGCTGTTTTCCACCAGCGTCATGGTGCGCAGGTAATCCGCGGTGTGAAGGCCCGACGAGAAGCGGGCCGCGCCCGACGTCGGCAGCGTGTGGTTGGTGCCCGCGAGGTAGTCGCCCGCAGCCACCGGCGTTTCGTCGCCCACGAAGATCGCGCCGGCGCGGCGGATCTTCGGCACCCAGGCATAGGGGTCGGCGACCATCAGCGAGAGATGCTCCGGCGCGAAGCGCTCGATCACGTCGAGGATCGCGTCGTCGTCTTCAGCGTGCACGAGCCAGGCGCGTTCGTCGAGCGCGCGCGACACGATGTCGTTGCGTCCGCTCGTGCGGCCGAATGGGCCGTCCAGCAGCGCGGCGACCCGCTCGAGAAGCGTGCGGTCGCGCGACACCGCGGCGACGCGCGCGAGCGGATCGTGCTCCGCTTGCGCCACCATCTCGCCTGCGACAAATTCCGCGTTCGCGTGGGAGTCCGCGACGACGAGCACTTCGGACGGACCGGCGAGCCCGTCGATTCCGCACGCGCCGAACACTTGGCGCTTCGCCTCGGTGACGTAAACGTTGCCGGGGCCGACGATCTTGTCGACCGGCGCGATCGTTATTGTTCCATACGCGAGCGCGGCGATCGCCTGCGCGCCGCCGACGGCATAGAGCTCGTTGACGCCGGTCAGCGCGCACGCGTAGAGCACCGCGGGATTCACGCGGCCGTCGCGCTGCGGCGGCGTGACGACCACGACGCGCTCGACGCCGGCGACTTTCGCGGGAACGACGGTCATCAGCACGGTGGACGGCAGCGGCGCGCTGCCGCCCGGAACGTATGCGCCGATAGCGGCGAGCGGTCGCGTGAGGAAGGCGTAGCGCGTGGCGTCGTCAGCGCGGTAGTCGATGGGCTCAGGGAGCTGACGCGCGTGGAAATCGGCGATGCGCTCGCGGGCGAGCTCCAAGCCCGCCGCGATTTGTTCGGGGACGAGACGGCGGGCGTCGTCGGGAGCCGGGACAGCGACGCGCAGCGAATCGTGCGACGCCTCCGCGAAATCCCAGCGGCGCGTGTAGTCGAGAAGCGCATCGTCACCGCGCGCGCGAACGTCGTCGAGAATCGCGCGCACGGCGTCGACCACGGCGCGCGGCGGATCCCATCCGCCGGCGTACAACCCGCGGAGCGCAGCGGTGTCGCTTGCGGTGGTGATTTTCACGCGTAGCCGTGAAGGCGTCGCGGCGCGGTGCGCTGGAACGAAAGCACGCGTCTTCGTGGTCGCATCGTCGCGCCGGTTCGCCGCGGCACACCGGTTGTCCGGGAAGGTGCGATGCGCGGAGACGGTGCAAGTGCCCGCTCGGCCGCTTTGAGCGGTCAGCCCGCTTACGGCCGGGTATTTCAATTGATGATTCGGGAGAGGAGATGACGATCGATGGCTTCGCAGCGCGTGCTCGTGCTTCGTCCGGGGGAGCTTCGCGCGCATGAGGTTCGCATGCTGTTGCGCGACGGCGTCGGGCTCGCGCTCGATCCCGCGGCGCGCGATGCGGTGGATCGCGCTGCGGCCGTCGTTGCGTCGATCGCGGCTGGTGATGAAGTCGTGTACGGCGTCAACACCGGGTTCGGGAAGCTCGCGTACGAGCGCATCTCGCACGACAAGCTCGCGGAGCTGCAGCGCAATCTCGTCGTGTCGCATGCGTGCGGCGTGGGTCCGCTGTTGTCGCGGGACGTCGTCCGGCTCGTGCTCGCGCTCAAGATCAACTCGCTCGCGCGCGGCTACTCCGGCGTGCGGTGGACGGTGATCGAAGCGCTCCTCGCGCTGCTCGAACGGGACGTGATTCCGGCGATTCCGAGCCAGGGTTCCGTCGGCGCGTCCGGCGATCTCGCGCCGCTCGCGCACCTTGCGGGCGCGCTGATCGGCGTCGGGGACGTCCTCGTCGGCGGCCGTGTCGTGCCCGCCGCGGAAGCGCTTCCCAACGCCGGTATTCCGCTGCTCGTTCTGCAAGCGAAAGAAGGGCTTGCGCTGCTGAACGGCACGCAAGTGTCCACTGCGCTCGCGCTCGACGGGCTCATCGGCGCCGAAGACCTGCTCGCCGCGTCGCTCGGCGCGGGAGCGCTCACCGTCGAGGCGTCGCTCGGCAGCGCCGTGCCGTTCGATCCGCGCATCAGCGCGGTGCGCGGTCATCCCGAACAAAGCGAGATCGCCGCGGCGCTGCGGCCGCTGATCGCCGGAACGGAGATCAACGCGTCGCACGAAGAGTGCGAGCGCGTGCAAGACCCGTACAGCGTGCGCTGCATGCCGCAAGTACTCGGCGCGTGTCTGCGGACGCTGCGTGACGCCGCCGAAATTCTGATCGAAGAGGCGAACGGGGTATCCGACAACCCGATCGTGTTTTCCGACACCGGCGAAGTGCTCTCGGGCGGCAACTTTCACGCCGAGCCCGTCGCGCTCGTCGCCGACATGCTGGCGGTCGCGATCGCGGAGATCGGAAACATGAGCGAGCGGCGTGCGGCGCTGCTGCTCGATCCGTCGTTCAGCCGGCTACCCGCGTTTCTCGCGACGCGTCCCGGCCTCGAATCCGGCTACATGATCGCGCAGGTCACCGCGGCGGCGCTCGCGTCGGAGAACAAAGGCCTCGCGCATCCCGCGAGCGTCGACACGATTCCGACGTCCGCAGGCCAAGAAGATCACGTGAGCATGGCGACGCACGCCGCACGGCGTCTGGGCGACATGCTGCGCAACGCGCAGAACATCGTCGCGGTGGAGCTGCTCTCCGCCGCGCGCGGGATCGGATTCCGGCGACCGCTGCGCACGTCGGCGGTTCTGGAGGAAATGCTGACCGACGTCGCGCCGGACGGACATCACGACGGGGACCGCTATCTGTCGCCGGAGATCGTGCGCGTCGCGGAGATCGTGCGGTCCGGGCGCTTCACGGCACCGTTCGCACAACTCTTCGCGACGACGCGCACGCGCTAGACGCGCCGAGACGTCCGCGACGCCGCGCCGCTGCCCGAGCCTCTTCTACTCCGGAGCGCCCTGGCGGCTGCTGCCGCCTAGCTTCTTCTCGTCCGGCTGCGTGTCGCCGGACCGCAGGTTGACGTACGAGCCGACGCCCGATTCTTCCAAGCGGCTCAGCTGCACGCCGAGCTTTCCGCTGCGGCGCACTGCGATCGCGGAACGTCCCTGCGCGCGCAACCGGCGTGCCACCGCGACGACCTCCGGGAGCGGCACGTCCGCTTCGAACAAGATCGCGACAACGTCACCCGCATCCGGCGCCGCGATCAGATCGACGATACGCTCGAAGCCGATGCTGAAGCCGCATGCCGGAACGTCCCGCCCGAGTGAACGGCCGATCAGTTTGTCATACCGTCCGCCGCCCGCGATCGAGTAGCTCAGCGCGCGGTGCGCGATCTCGAAGATCTGTCCGGTGTAATATCCCATGCCGCGCACGAGCGTCGGGTCGAACGACCACGCGATGCCGCGGTCGGCGTGCAGCCGCTCGAGACACGCCGCGGTGCTCGCGAGATCGGCGAGCGCGTCCTCGCCGAGATTCGGCACGGCGTTCGCCAACGCGCGCGCGATGTCGTGCGGCGGCGTATCCAGCAGCGACTCGATCCGTTCGCGCGTAGCGTTCAGCGCCGCCGCGTCGATGCCGATCTCGTGCAGCTCGTCCGCGACGCCGTCCCACCCGATCTTGTCGAGCTTGTCGAGCGCGATGAAGAATGCGACGTGGCGGCGGTCGTCGAGCCCGATGTTCTGCGCGAGCGCCGTCAGGAAGCGCCGGTCCGACAGCCGGACGACCACATCCGACAGACCTACCGCGGCGAGCGCGTCCGTCGTCGCCTCGATCAACTCCACTTCGGCGAGCACGCTCTCTTCGCCGATGACGTCGATGTCGCACTGCGTGAACTGGCGGAAACGGCCCTTCTGCGGCCGTTCCGCGCGAAAAACCGGCCCCGCTTGGAACGCGCGGAACGGCATCGGCAGCGATGCGTGATTATGGCCGTAGTACCGCGCGAGCGGCACGGTGAGATCGAAGCGCAAGCCGAGATCGACCAGCGACCGCACCGGCGTCTCAGAGGTTACCACCTCGCCGATTCCGCGCTTGAGGATCTGAAAGATCAGCTTCTCGTTCTCACCGCCTTGATCGGATTGCAGGCGGTTGATGTTCTCGATCGCCGGCGTCTCGATGCGGCGGTACCCGTAGCGGCCGTACACGGCGGAAATGGTCGCGAGAGCATGGTCTCGCACGGTGACCTGGGCCGGCAGCAGGTCGCGAGTACCGCGCGGCGGGCTGTTGTCGAGCTTCACGCGGGTATTGCCTCGAGTCGCTCCAGAAGCGCGGTGATCGCCGCGTACTTCGTGCGGAAGCGGACCGGGTTGACCACGAACCGCGCGGTGCTCGGCGCGATCTCTTCCACGATCACGAGATCGTGCTCGCGCAGCGTCGTGCCGGTCGCGACGAGATCGACGATCAGGTCGGCCAGACCGACGAGGGGCGCCAGCTCCACCGAGCCGTGAAGCGGGATGAGCTCCACCGGCAGGTCGCGCTCGGCGAAAAACGATTCCGCGAAGCGCGTGAACTTGGTCGCGACGCGCAGGAACGTTGGGTACGACGCGCCTTCGTGATAGCGGTCGATGCGCCGGCCCGCGACGACGAGGCGGCAGTAGCCGAAGCCGAGATCGGCGACCTCGGCGACGTTGCGGTCGGTTTCCCACAGCACGTCCTTGCCGACGATCCCGCAATCCGCCGAGCCGAATTCAACGTAGGCCGGGACATCCGTCGGCCGCAGGAACAGCAGCGTCGTGCCGTCGGTCGTCGTGACGGTGAGGCGGCGCCCGACATCGTCCGGAACGTCGATGCCTGCGGCGCGCAACCGCGCGGCTGCGTCAGCGTAAAGCGCGCCTTTCGGCACGGCGATCGTGAGCCGGGCGACGGTGCCGTTCGCGCCCGCGTCCCCCTGCGGCGGACGGCTCATCGGGCGTCCCAGTTCGACGGCGTCCGCGGAACCGGCAGGTCCCCGATGCGCGGGCCGACGCGCAGCTCGCGCACCGTTCCGTCGACCGCGATGACCACGCGCGGGATGCCGTGCGCGCGCGCTTCGTCAACGAGCGCGTCGTCGCCGAGCTGCGAGCCCGCGTACCGCACCACGTTTCCGGCGGCGCGTTCCCGCGCTGCGACGACATCTGATCCCGCAACGAGCACGTCGATGCGATGCAGCCGCCGGCGCACGTGCTTGCCGCGCCGTTCGAGCGCGATGAGCAGCCGTTCGACGCCGGCAGTCCAGCCGACGGCGGGCACGTTGAACCCGAGCCGGGGCAGCAGCGAGTCGTAGCGCCCGCCGCCGCACAGCGAGAAGCCGATCTCCTCGACATATCCTTCGAACACGAAGCCGGTGTAGTAGTCGAGGTCGCGCAGCAGCGCGAAGTCCACCGCGACGCGATTCTTATAACCGAGCGCGTCCGCGCGGTCGAGCATGACGTGCAGCTCGGCGAGGGCCGCGCGCGACTCCGGCGTCCGACAGACGGCCCGCGCCCGTTCAATCGACTCCTGGCGGCCGCGCAGCTGCGCGAACTCCACCAGCACGGGCCGGTCGAACTTGCGCAGCGCAACGAGATTCCGGACCTTGATGTGCTCTTTTGCCTCACGCGCGGCATCGCCGTCGAGTCCGACGCCGTCGAGAATGCCGTCGACGATCCGGGCGTCGTTGATATCGAAGCGCGCGTCGCGCAGCCCGATCTCGTCGAGCGCTTCGATCGCCATGAACAACGTCTCGGCATCCGCGTCGATGCCCGCGGCGCCGATCAGCTCCACGCCGGCCTGCGTGAGCTCGCGCATCCGGCCTTCCTGCGGCTGTTCGTAATAGCGGAACACCGGCGCGATATACGCCAGACGCAGCGGCAGCGGCGCCTCGCGCATTCGCGTCGACACGAGCCGCGCGACGGGCGTCGTCATTTCCGGCCGCAGCGCGAGCGCGGTGGAACGCCGGTCGTTGAAATGAAAGAGCAGCTCGGTGGTCTCCTCGCCGAGACCGCGCTCGAGCACGTCGAGCCGCTCGATGATCGGCGTCTGCACTTCTTCATACGCCCAGCGCCCGAACACGGCACGCATCTGCTGCTCGATCTCACGCTTGCGCGCCAGCTCGTGCGGCAACCAGTCGCGCACGCCTGCGGGAAGCCTCATGCTCGGCCTTCGCGGTCCATGTCAGCGAGGATCGCGCACGCGGCCACTACGGCGCGCCTTCGCGCACGTTTGGTTCGCCCACGATCGACACGAGGCGTTCGCGCACGCGGCGGTCCGACGCGACGAGGCGTTGCACCGTCGAGCCGTTGATGTGCAGCACCAGCGGCGTCGTGCCGGACCATTCCGAGATCAGCAGCGCCAGGTGGTCGATGTGGTCGCGCGACGTCACCGTGACGTGCCAGCCTTCGGGCGGGCGCGGCATCGTGCGGACGCTGTTGCGGTCGAACGGCTGCACGTCGTTGACCGACACGTTGAGCTCCACCGGAACGTCCTCGCCCGGCGTCGAGCCGCGGCGCTCGCGCATACGCAGGCGGCCGGTGATCACCACGATCGCATCTTCGATGAAGCGGAGTTGCAGGTCGGCGTACTGCTTGGGGAACACGACGCACTCGATCGCGCCGGTCGTGTCTTCCACCGTCGCGATGAGCATCTGCGACTGCGCCTTGGTCATCGTCCGGCGCACCGCGGTGATGAGGCCGGCGATCTTCACCTGGCTGTCGTCTTCCAGATTACGGAGGTCGCGCACCGGAACCGCGCCGGTGCGCGCGAGCGCTTCGGCGACGTCCGCGAGCGGGTGGCCGGAGACGAAGATCCCGAGCGTCTCCTTCTCCCACTGAAGCTGTTCCATCGTGGACGGCGCGGGAAGCTGACGCAGCGACGGCTTGAGCGACGGATGCGGCTCCTCGATCATCCCGAACAGCGACGACTGTCCCATCTCCCGGTCGCGCGCCTCGCGCGCGGCGACTTCGAGCGCGGAGTCGAGCCCGTCGAGCTGCTGCGCGCGATTGCCCGGCAGCGGATCGAGCGCACCGCACTTGATGAGCGCCTCGTACACCTTGCGGTTCACCGCCTTGACGTCCACGCGGTTCACCATGTCGAAGAGATCGACGAACGGTCCGCCGGAGTCGCGCGTCTCGAGGATCGAGCGCACCGCATTCTCGCCAACGCCCTTGATCGCGGCGAGTCCGAAACGAATCTCCTCGCCGACCACCGCAAAATCCACCAGCGACGCGTTCACGTCGGGCGGCAGCACAGCGATCCCCATCTTCTTCGCCTCGTCGATGTACTCGACGAGCTTGTCGGTCTTGTCGCGCACCGATGACATCAGCGCTGCGAAGTACTGCAGCGGGTAGTTCGCCTTCAGATACGCGGTCTGGTACGCGATCCAGCCATATGCCGCGGCGTGCGACTTGTTGAAGCCGTAACCCGCGAACGGCTCGATGAACGCGAAAACGTCCTCTGCTAGCTTCTTGTCGATGCCGTTGTCGACGCACCCGTTGACAAACTTCTCGCGGTAAACGGGAATCTTGTCTTTCTGCTTCTTCCCCATGACCTTGCGAAGCTCGTCAGCTTGACCCATCGAGAAGCCGGCGAGATCGCGAGCAATTTGCATCGCCTGTTCTTGATAGCAATTATGGGATATCAAGCCGTTGGCAATGAAATATGGCGCGCGTTGATCTTCCATCTGGAGATCGAAGCACTCATCGACCCCGACTTCCTCGATTGCATCGATAAAGACTGGGCGCGTGGCGCCTAGATAGAGCTCCTCATACGTCTTTGCGTATGCATCCCAGAAGGCCGGTATCCGCTGGAGATACGTACTCGCTGCGCGAACCTTCGTAAAGGTAGCGCGAGAGGCATTGTGGAGGCATTGTCTCGCGATCGGCTCGGCGACGGCAATTGAAGCACCGAGACGATCCTTCAGAGCGTGCGTGAGAACGGGCAGCACGTTTCGCTGCCGTTCGACCTTGTAGTGCTTGTCCGGAAGCAGCGGTAGGCCAACGATCTGTGTGAACCGGGACCGATCTTGCACGTACACGGCTGTCGAGCGGACGTAGTAGCTGACCTTTAGAGAACCTAGCAGCTCCGCGACCTGCCGCACTAACTGCGGTGATGTCGAGCGGAAATACACGCTATTTCCATATGACCCGTCGCTGTCCCACAGACCCTTTAGCATTGCAACGCGGTCACGTTCCGCCAACGCCGTAACGCGTAGCGGCAAGCATTTATCGTAGCATGTGGCTTGCCATGACCGATCGCCATAGATCTGGTCGAGCCAAAGCGTCAGCGGGCTGGGCTTTGGAGTCGTATCAAACGCCGGGCGAACGTACCACGCGCGTATATTGTGATATACCGTCGTTCGAGCACCGAACGACTCACGGAAGCGCCGCGCGACTTCTTCTGCGTTCTTCTGCGTTCCGCACGTTACCGACTTCGAACCACACTTCAAGCTGCCGTCGCCAACGAGCAACCCCAGAAGATATGCACGGTCCTCGCCGATCTCCCAAGCCGGGTACGTACAGGGCACGCTCCATGCCTCGAATAGCATAGACTTTGGTTCGGTGTAAATATATGACGACCGCCGCTTGTATGAGCTATTCACCCGGAGATCGCGAGCCACCACGTCACCAACCGGAGTCGGGAATCGGTGGTCCTCGGAGCACTCGACGATCGTACCCGTGGACAGCGTGATGCGGAGCAGCTTCTTTGGTCCGCTCGGCCATACTTTGGCGGCTCGTCCCGCCCGAACGTCACCGTTGTCAAACGTCAGAATCTCATCGCCACTGCATACGCTTTCGATTGCCTTCATCGTGCCGTCAGCGTACCAAACGGGTGTGCCAACGCGTAGGCACGCAATTCCATATGTTTCAGAAAGAATCGGCTCGAGTTTCGGATGCAAGTACGACGCCTGCTTACGGCCGTGCTTGCGATTGATGTAGTCCGGGATCCACTCCATCGGACCCGGGCGGTACAGTGCGACCAGCGCGATGATGTCTTCCAGGCGGGAAGGCTTCAGCTCGGTGCAGACGCGCTTCATGCCGTCGGATTCCAGCTGGAACACGCCGAGCGTCTCCGCGCGCGTCAGCATGTCGTACGTCTTCTTGTCGTCGTCCGGAATCGTCGCTAGATCGAAGTCCGGCGTCACTGTACGGCGGATCTCGTCCGATGCCGCTTTCATCACCGTGAGGTTCCGTAGGCCCAGGAAGTCCATCTTGAGCAGGCCGATGCGCTCGACGTCGCCCATCTCGTACTGCGTGTTCACGTCGCCGTCGCCGATCCGAACCAGCGGGACGTGGTCGGTGAGCGGGTTCTTCGAGATCACCACGCCGGCGGCGTGCGTCGACGCGTGGCGCGCCAGGCCTTCGATCGACTTCGCCGTGTCGAGCAACTTGCGCAGCAGCGGGTCGTTGTTGTACAGCACGCCGAGCTCGGGAATCTGCTCCAGCGCCTTTTCGATCGTCAGACCGCCTGGGCCAGATGGGATCAGCTTCGCGACGCGGTCGACGTCCGGCAGCGGCACGCCGAGCGCGCGGCCCGCGTCTCGCACCGCCGCGCGGGCGGCCATCGTCCCGAACGTCACGATCTGCGCGACGCGGTCCTTGCCGTACTTGTCGATGACGTACTGGATGACCTCATCGCGGCGCTCGACGCAGAAGTCCGTGTCGATATCCGGCATCGAGATGCGCTCGGGGTTGAGGAACCGCTCGAA
>JAXDMB010000476.1:0-3758 GCA_034666325.1 Vulcanimicrobiota bacterium | reverse complement strand
GTCGACCGTCTCGGCGTGATGCGTGTCGGTGTACTGCGCCGCTTGAAGAAACGCGTCGTTGAAGCGCTTCGCCGTGTCGGTGTTGCGCGCGAGCCAGTCCTTGGTGACGAACCAGCCGGCGACCATGAACCGCTTGCCGATCGCGCTGAACGAGCGGCCCATCAGCTTGGTCTTGCCCGAGTCGAGCGCTTCGGCGAGGGCGGGGGTCACGAGCGTCGCGCCGACGATGCGGCCCTGCTCGATCGCCGCCGTCACGGCGGACGCCGGCACCTCGATGAACTTCACCGTCTTGGAGTCGCCGCCGTTCGCGTCGAGCCACGCCTGCGTAGCGACGGCGATCAGGTCTTTGAGCGACGACGCCGACACGGTCTTGCCGTTGAGGTCGCGGACGTTCGCGATGTTGGCGTCCTTCGCGACGACGAAACCGGCGATCGGGTTGGAATCGAGGTAGATCGACGCGGGCGCGATGATCTCGAATGGGACGCCGCGCGCGTGCGCCGCGCACAACCCGATCAGGCTCGACTTGCCGATGTCGATGGAGCCGCCCACGACCGCGGCCGCGGTCGCGGAGCCGCTGCCGAGCGCGGTGAGCGACACGTCGAGCCCGGCCTTCTTGAAGAGGCCCGCGTGCTGCCCGTAGAGGATCGGGGTGATGTCGTCGTCGCCTGCGGCGGCGAGCCGCAGCGGGATCGGGCCTGCCGCCCACGTGCGCGACGGCAACAGGGGCAGCGCGAAGCCGCCCGCGAGCGCGCGGACAGCCGCGCGTCTAGAGAGTCCCATCGATCAAATCTCCTGCGCTGAACGATTTGGTGAGCGCTTTGAAGTGCACGGCGGCTTCGATCATGCTCTGCATCGCCTTGGCGTCGAAGCGCTCGCCGTAGCTGGCGCGCCGCATGCGCGAGACCACCGACGCGTCCGCGCGCGAGTGCTTGTCGAGGATCTTCGCCGACTCCGCATGATGGGTGTTGGCCCACTTTCCGGCCTCGTAGATCGCCTCGACGAACTTCTTCGCCGTCGCCGGATTCTTCTTGATCCAGTCGTCGCCGGCGAACCAGCCGTTGATCATGAAACGCTCGCCGATCGCGTCGTACGGCTGGGCCAGCACCTTGATCTGGCCGCCGTCTTCCGCCATGGTGAGGTTCGGCTCCGCGACCACGCCCGCGTCGACGGTGCCGCGGCTGATCGCCGCGCCGATCTCGGCGGACGGAATCTCGATGAACTTCACTTTCGCGGGATCGGCTCCGTGCTTCTCGAGCCATGCCAGCGCGCCGATCTGCATGAGGTCGCCGAGCGCGCCGACCGCGATCGTCTTGCCTTCGAGGTCCTTGCCCGTCTTCGCGGTGGACTTCTTCGAGACGACGAGGCTCGTCGTGGACGCGCTCGCGACGTACTCGCCGGCCGGCGCGATGAACTTGAACGCGAGGCCGCGCTCGTGCGCGTGCGACATCGAGACGACGTTCTGCTCGCCGACGTCGAGCGCGCCGCCGGCGACGGCCGCCGCCTCGGCCGCGCCGTTGCGCAGATTCTGGATCTGGACCTCGAGCCCGCGCTTCTTGAACATCCCGAGGTCGTCTGCATAGTACACTTCGGCCGCGGTGTCGTTGCCGGTCGCGCCGACGCGCACCGTCACCGGCGCGTCCGCGCTCGCGGGCGCGAACGCAAAGCCGAGCGCCGACATCGCCCCCAGAGCGAGCAGCGAGCGCGTGATGCGCGAGCGGATCACCCGGGCAGCCCCATCATCGCGCGGAAGTTCTGCTCGATCTCGTTGTACTGCGCGGACGCGGGCGTCGTGATGATGACGTACGGCCGCTTGGGATCCCAGATAGCGGTGTTGTTCTTGACGTCGGTGCGCGACGAGATCTCGCCGCCGCCGCGCTCGGCGATGAACTCCTGGCCGGTCTTCGAGAGCAGCCAGTCGATGAACACGTGCGCGGCGTTGGGATGCGGCGCGCTCTTCGCCAGGCCGACCGGGTTGAGCGTGACGAACAGCGGGCTCGGGTTCGCGAACTCCACCGGCTTGCCCGCGCGCTTGTGCTGATCCGCCATGTACCCGTACGCGGTCGGCGTCGCGTCGAACTCGCCCGATTCGAGCGACGTCACCGTCTGCGTGTGGCCGCTCGTCTTCACCGGCGCGTTCGCGGCGATGCGCTTGGCGAGATCCGCGCCGCCGTTCTTGTCCGTCTGAAGCAGGCCCATGTACCAGTTGAGCGCGCCGGTGTCGAAACCGAACTTGCCCTTCCATTCCGGCTTCGCGAAATCCGCGAACGACGTGGGCGGCTTCAGCTTGTCGGCCTTGAGCCGCTGCGGGTTCCACGCGATCACTGTCGTGTTCTGGTACAGGTTCGTCCAGAACCCGTTGGGATCGATCGTCCCCTTGATGAACTTGTCGGCGTCGGGCGCCTTGTACTTGTCGAACGCGCCAGAGTCGACGAGCTGCAGCACCTGGAACGCGTCGCCCGAGATCACGTCGGCGTTGAACTTGCCGGCGCGCTGCTCGGTGAAGATGCGCGCGGGGAGCTGCGAGCTGCCCAGCCGCAGCGTCTCCACCTTGATCCCCGGGTGGCTCTTCATGAAAGCGTCCGCGGTCGCGTTCATGTCCTTGGTGTTCATCGTCGCGTACCACACGACGACGCCTTCCTTTTTCGCCGCGTCGTCCGCGGGCGCGGCGGAGCCGGCGTGCGCGAGCGCGAGCGCACCGCACAGCGCGGCGGCCCCCGCGACGAAACCGAGCCGAAGTACCTTCATGCGTTTCCTTTCGGAGAGATCTGTCGCACCGTCACGCGACGACGTCGCCGCGCGACAGGGCCGCCGCCGGTGATTGCGCCGGAGGCAACGTGTAGACGGCGCCGTCCCGGGTCGGCATGACGACGGCTTCGGAGCCGTCGGGCCGCAAGTGCACGGCGTCGCCGTGCCCCAGACCCGCCTTCTCCTTGTGGACGCGCACCCGCACGTCCGCGCCGTTCACGTCGACCGTGTAGTCCCAGCAGTCGCCCTGGTAGATGCTAAAGCGAACGGTTCCGGCCCAGTCTTCGTCAGCATGGCGCTTGCGCGAGAGCTCGACGTTCTCCGGACGGATGAACACGCGCACGCTCATGCCGGCTCGCAGCTCGGGCTGCGGCTCGGCGTGGATGAGCCCTTGCGCGGTCTGCACGATCAAGCCGTTCGCATCGGCGGAGTGCACCGTGCCGTCGAACGCGTTCGCGACCCCGATGAAGTTCGCGGTGAACTCGGCGCGCGGCCGGCGGTAGATGTCCTGCGGAGCACCCGTCTCGACGATCGCGCCGCGGTCCATCAGCATGATCAAATCGCTGATCGCGAGCGCTTCGCTCTGGTCGTGCGTGACGTAGACGGCCGTGATGCCGAGCTCCTGTTGCACGGCGCGAATCTCGCCGCGCATCCGCTCGCGCAGTTGCGCGTCCAGGTTGCTGAGCGGTTCGTCCAGCAGCAGCACCTTGGGCTCGCGCACGAGCGCGCGCGCCAGCGCGACGCGCTGCTGCTGGCCGCCCGAGAGCGCCGTCGCCGGCCGCTCCGCGACGTCCGCCAAGCCCACGAGGCCGAGCGTCCGAAGCGCGCGCTCGCGGACCTGCGCGCGCGGCAACCGGCCCGATCCCACGGTCAAGGGGAACGCGACGTTCTGAAGCACGCTCATGTGCGGCCAGATCGCGTACGACTGGAACACCATGCCGATCGGCCGCTTGTTGGCCGGCAGAAACACGCCCGCCGCCGCGTCGTACACCGCACGGCCGTCGATGCGAATC
>JAXDMB010000475.1:0-4348 GCA_034666325.1 Vulcanimicrobiota bacterium | reverse complement strand
GCCTGCGCATCGAGTTCATCGAGAAGGCGCTGGCGAAGGCGCGCAGCGACGCGCCGCAGCGCGTAGGCGACGGCGTCGACAAGAAGCTCGTTGAAGAGACCGTCGCTGATCTCGTGCGGGGGAAAGTCTAGATGCCGAACGAGACGCTCGCGCGACGCTACGCGACCGCCGTGTTCCAGCTCGCGCAGGAAGCCGGCAAGGTGGCGGACGTGCAGCACGACCTGCACACGTTCCTCGAATCGCTGGGCGCGGACGAGGACGTGCGCAAGTTCTTCCGCTCGCCGGTGGTCGACCGCAAAGAGAAGGAGACGATCGTCGCCCAGGCGTTCTCGCGGCTCGACCAGATCGCGCTCCACACGATCCTGCTGCTGATCCGCAAGCGCCGCGAGAACATGGCGGAGGAGATCGTCACCCAATACGACGTCCTCGAGCGCCAGGCGCGCGGCGCGCAAGAGCTGCGGGTCACCAGCGCGCGCCCGCTGTCCAAGGAGGAGCTCGACGCAATCGTCGCCCGCTTGGCGGCCGCGTACCACACGAAGTTCGACGTCACGCAGTCGGTCGATCCGAGCCTGATCGCCGGCGTCCGCATCACGATGGGCGACAAGCGCGCCGACGGCACGATCGCCGGCCGGCTCGACGACATCGCCCGCATGTTCAGCACGAATTAACCCGTATCCGCACGACTAACCAGAGCCGAGAAAGCACCGCATGATCAACGCCGACGAAATTGCCGGAATCATCAAACAGCGCATCGCCACCTACGCGACGGGGACGAACGAAGCCGAGATCGGCACCGTCATCGAGGTCGGCGACAACATCGCGCGCATCTACGGCCTCGACAACGCGCAGTCGTCGGAGCTCGTCGAGTTCCCGAACGGCCTCAACGGCATCGTGCTCAACCTCGAAGAGGACAGCGTCGGCGTCGCGATCATGGGCCCCGACACGGACATCAAGGAAGGCGACAAGGTCCGCCGCACGGGCCGCATCGCGTCGGTTCCGGTCGGTGAAGCCGTGCTCGGCCGCGTGGTGAACCCGCTGGGCCAGCCGGTCGACGGCAAAGGCCCTATCGCCTCGAACGAGTACCGCACGATCGAGAACACGGCGCCTACGGTGATCGAGCGCCAGTCGGTCAAACAGCCGCTGCAAACCGGCATCCGCGCGATCGACGCGCTCATCCCGATCGGCAAGGGCCAGCGCGAGCTGATCATCGGCGACCGCGGCACGGGCAAGACCGCGATCGCGATCGACACGATCATCAACCAAAAGGGCCAGAACGTCATCTGCATCTACGTGGCGATCGGGCAGAAGAACTCGACCGTCGCGTCCCTGCAGCAGACGCTCGAGAAGCACGGCGCGATGGAGTACACGACCATCGTCGCGGTGTCCGCTGCCGAGCCCGCGTCGCTCAAGTGGATCGCGCCGTTCGCCGGCTGCGCGATGGCCGAGTACTTCATGTACCTCGGCAAAGACGTGCTGGTGATCTACGACGATCTCACGCGCCACGCGCAGGCGTACCGCGAAGTGTCGCTGCTGCTGCGCCGCCCGCCGGGCCGCGAAGCGTATCCGGGAGACATCTTCTTTCTGCACTCGCGCCTGTTGGAGCGTTCGGCCAAGCTGTCGGATGAGAAGGGCGGCGGTTCCATCACCGCGCTGCCGATCATCGAGACGCAGGCCGGCGACGTGTCGGCGTACATTCCGACCAACGTCATCTCGATCACCGACGGCCAGATCTACCTGCAGAACGGCTTGTTCTTCCAGGGCATCCGGCCCGCCGTGGACGTCGGCATCTCGGTGTCGCGCGTCGGTTCGTCCGCGCAGACGAAGGCGATGAAGGCCGTCGCCGGCCGCCTGAAGCTCGACCTCGCACAGTACCGCGAGCTGGCGGCCTTCGCGAAGCTCGCGTCCGACCTCGACAAGGCGACGCAGCAGCAGCTCAACCGCGGCGACAAGATGACGCAGGTGCTCGTGCAGCCGCAGCTCGCGCCGCAGCCGCTCGAGGAGCAAGTCCCGGTGATCTTCGCCGCGACGCGCGGTTATCTCGACAACGTTCCGACGAACCGCGTCGGCGAGTGGGTGCAGCGCTTCGTCGCGTTCCTCCACGAGAAGCACGCGGCCGTCCCCGACACGATCCGCCAGACGGGCGCGCTCTCGGCCGACACCGAGAAGCAGCTCATCGCGGCGATCGAAGACTTCAACAAGGGTTTCTAGCACACACTATGCCGAGCGTTCGCGATCTCAGAGACCGGATTCGGTCGCTGAAGAACACGCAGCAGATCACCAAGGCGATGAAGCAGGTCGCGGCCGCGAAGATTCGCCGGGCCGAGGCGCTGCAGAAGCAGTCGCGCCCGTACGCGGACGCGATCGGCGCGATGCTGCGCGATCTGATCGCGAACGTCGGCTCGGTCGACCACCCGTTCATGAAGGCGGGCGCGGGGAATGCGCCGGGCGGCGTGATCCTGATGACGGCCGACAAGGGGCTCGCGGGCTCGTTCAACGCGAACCTGATCCGCTCGGCGGAGACCCACGGCCGTGCGAACGCAAACCTCGCGTGGTACGCGATCGGGATCAAGTCGCGCAACGCGCTGCGCCGCCAGAGCGGTGAGACGCTGCAGTTCTGGCCGCTGTCACAAGGCGACATGTTCGCGAACGCGCAAGCGCTCGCGCAGCGCGTCACGGACGACTTCACCGCCGGCCGCATCAGCTCGCTGACGCTGGTGTCGCCGAAGCTCGTGAACATGATGACGCAGCGCCCGGAAGTGCGGCAGATACTGCCGGTCGCCCCGGATAGCGACAGCGACAACACCGCGCGCGGCGGCTCGGTGGAGTTCGAGCCGTCGCCGGAGTTCGTGCTCGGGCGCCTGCTGCCCAAATACCTCGAGTTCACCCTGTACTCGGCGATGCTCGAGACGAACGCGTCGTTCTACGCCGCGCAGCTCGTCGCGATGAACAACGCCACCGACAACGCGAAAAAACTGATCGACGAGAACACGATCGAGATGAACAAAGCGCGCCAAGCCGCGATCACCAAGGAGATCTTGGAGATCGTCGGCGGAGCCGAAGCCCTCAAGGGCTAGTTGCAAGCAAAGCACCGAAGGAAACACATGAGCGCCACCGCCACCCCCACCACCCTCGCGACCGGGAAGGTCGTCCAGGTACTCGGCAACGTCGTGGACGTCGAGTTCCCGTCCGACGCGCTGCCGAAC
Source organism: Vulcanimicrobiota bacterium (assembly GCA_034666325.1). Lineage (GTDB taxonomy): Bacteria > Vulcanimicrobiota > Vulcanimicrobiia > Vulcanimicrobiales > Vulcanimicrobiaceae > Vulcanimicrobium. The sequence continues at coordinate 1,145 of JAXDMB010000475.1, read as the reverse complement.
ATCAACGTCGCGCTGTCCGTGCACATCGGCGGCGGCTCGAGCGCCGGCGGCAACGGCACGGGCGCGCATCTGGACGGCGGGATCAAGCTGTCCGGCACCGCGATGGCGGAACGCGATCTCGTTCTCGAAGTGCAGGGCGAGCTCGGCAACAACCAGGTGCGGTGCCTGGGCATGGGATCGACGGACGGTCTCGTGCGCGGCGCGGTCGTGAAGAACAGCGGCGGCCCGATCACGGTGCCGGTCGGTGAAGGCACGCTCGGGCGCATCTTCAACGTGCTCGGCAAAGCGATCGACTCCGATGAACCGGTGAAAGAGGCGGCGTTCTGGCCGATCCACCGCGACGCGCCGACGTTCGCCGCGCAAGATCCCACGCAGCGCATCTTTGAGACGGGCATCAAGGTCGTCGACCTGATGGCGCCGTACACGCGCGGCGGCAAAGTGGGTCTCTTCGGCGGCGCCGGCGTCGGCAAGACGGTGCTCATCCAGGAGCTGATCCGCAACATCGCCGCGGTGCACAAGGGCTTCTCGGTGTTCACCGGCGTCGGCGAGCGCACGCGCGAAGGCAACGATCTCTGGATGGAGATGAAAGAGTCGGGCGTGCTCGCGCAGACCACGCTCGTGTTCGGCCAGATGGACGAAGCGCCGGGCGTGCGCTTCCGCGTCGCGCAGACCGGCGTCACGATGGCGGAGTACTTCCGCGACGAAGCGGGCGCCGACGTGCTGCTGTTCATGGACAACATCTTCCGCTTCATGCAGGCCGGCTCGGAAGTGTCCGCGCTGCTGGGCCGCATGCCGTCGGCCGTGGGTTACCAACCGTCGCTCGCGACGGAGATGGGCGCGCTCGAAGAGCGCATCACAACGACGCAGAAGGGCTCGATCACGTCGGTGCAAGCCGTGTACGTGCCGGCTGACGACTACACCGACCCCGCCGTCGCCACGACGTTCGCGCATCTCGACGCGACCACGGCGCTGTCGCGCCCGATCTCGGAGCTCGGCATCTATCCGGCCGTCGATCCCCTGGATTCCACGTCGACCATCCTGGCCGCCGACGTGGTGGGGGCCGAGCACTATCAGGTCGCGCGCGCCGTGCAGAAGATCCTGCAGAAGTACAAGGAGCTGCAGGACATCATCGCCATCCTCGGCAT
>JAXDMB010000474.1:0-6099 GCA_034666325.1 Vulcanimicrobiota bacterium | reverse complement strand
ATATCAAAGTTGGTCAAACGCTGCGCTACCGCGCCGACGTGCGCACGTCGGGCATCTTGGGTGACTCGCGCGAGAACGTGTCGAGCGCAGAGATCGACACCCGCGTCGCGAAGATCGATGCGGCCGGCTACACGTTCGTGCTCACGCTCCGCAAGGCGCCGATGTCCCTGCCCGATCAGACCATCACCTTTCGGCGCTCGGGCGACATCGTCGACGCGGACGGCAAGCCGTTGCAGAACCACCTCAGCGCCGGACCGCTGTACGACGCGTTCTTTTTCGGCGTGCCGCCGGAGCATATCGCAGTCGGAACCACCTGGAACGTGACGCTGGACCGGCCGTGGCAGTTTGGGCCGGCGGGTACCGCAACGGTCAAGGTGGGCGCGCTCGACGAGCAGGCTCACAAGGTGGAACTGCGCGTCACCGGCACCGGGTCGGGATCGATCGGTGAAGACGCGGCGGGCAATCGCGTGAGCACCGAGGTCAACAACAGGACGGTGTCGGCGATGAAAACGCCGCAGCGCAGCAAGTGGACATCGATCCTGCACCTGGCGGACGGCATCGTCGTCGATGAGACGACCACGGTGCAGACCGAATGGCGGGTCGCCTCATCTTCGCTTGCGCCCGCCTCGACGTACGTGGAGAAGCGCACGAGCTCGCTGAAGCTGATGTCGTCGACGCTGCCATGAGGAGCCGCCCACGGATCGCCGCCTGTGCTGCGCTCGTAGCCGCCGCATTGGGCCTCCTCGCCGCCCCCGTGCTTTCGGCCGTGCCCCAGCCCGGTACGCCGAGCGCGCTGGTTTTCCACCCGTTCAGCCCGCACGAAACGATCCGGCGCAGCCTTATTCATGACTCAAAGGGCCCGGACGGCCCGACCTCTTTTCACGGCGTCGCTGAGGCCGTCGTCAACGCCGTGTCCCCCGACAGCGTGGACGTGTCCGTGAGCCTTTAGCGGCAACGGCATCGCGCCGGTCGCCGACCAGTTGCGCCTCGACCGCAAGACGCTTCACCTGCATGATCGCGCCGGAAACGACCGGTCGGCGACGACGAGCAATTTCTTCAACCCCGTTCTGTACGGCGTGCCGTCCGATCCGCTCGCGGTCGGACAGACCTGGCAGACGTCCAACGGCGTCTGGGTGTACGGTCCCGCAGGGACGTCGACGGTGCGCGTCGCTGCAGTCGACCGCGCGAAACGCCGCCTGCGCCTCGAGCTGATCGGTTCCGGGAACGGCACGATCGGCAACGACATCAAATATCCGGAGAACTTGCTCGTCACGATCAACGGCAAGGGGACGTATCGCGTCAAGCGCGAGGAAGGCCGGAGCGACTGGCACGGGTACGTCGAGCTGGTCGACGGCATCGTCGATCACAGCGTACTCGTCATCGAGACGCACCTCGTGACCCCCGCCACGGCCGAGTCGCCGCGGCGCAACGACGTCGAGACCGTGACGCTCGAATCCAACTTCTGGAACTACGCCGCTGAAATGATCGCGCGCGTCGTGCGTTCGGTGGCGAGCCTCATGCTCGCGGCGGTTTGCGTGATCGCCGCCGTCGCGCCCGCGCGCAGCCAAACGGCGCCGTCGCTTCTCGTGTCCATCGTCGACGACGCGACGGGGGCACCCGTCGCAAACGCAAGCGTCTTCCTCGTCGGCGCAGTCGCGTCCAACAGCCGGACGGGGCCGACCGACGGCACCGGAAATGCCGCGTTCGACGGTACGGCGCCGGGCAGCTACCGGCTCGTGGTGCGCGCGCGCGACTACGCGAGCGCGACCGAGCAAATCGAGGTGAGCACGGAGCGCGGCATGCATGTGACGGTGCATCTCCTTCGCGAGCTGAAGACGATCGGCAGCGTGCGCGCCCATCCCGTCGTCTCGGTGTCGTACGAAACGCTCGTCGCGCCGGTCGCCGACCGCGCGGCTTTCAAAAACACTCGTCGATCCGTCACGCTCGCTCGGCGGCACCGTGTTCCCGCTCGCCGACTCGGTGAAAGCGTCGGCCGCGTCGCTAAGCATCAGCGCGAGCCTGACCGATCGCCGTGCGACGACGATCTTCTACACCCAGTCGACGGGTGCGTCGAGCTCGCAGTCGCTCGACGGGACCGACGCCTCGACGGTCGAGCAACGCCGGTATTCCGCGCAGGTCTCGTCGCTCCAACTCGGCCAGGAATGGTCGCTGTCAAAGAAGCTCACGCTCAAGCCGACGATCGGCGTCCAGCACGGCAGCGGCTCGGCATTTCTTCCGAGCGCGCGCGTCGCCGCAACGTTCAAGCCGTCTGATCGTGACGTCGTGTCGCTGTTGGCCGCGCACGAGGGTAACCCGGCGAGCTCGAACTCGGAGGTCGGTACGCTCGCGGACCCGCACACGGCGACGTACGACTGCTCGACCGGCACGGCGCTGATCGGCACGCCGAACCAGCGTCCGAACGACGTAAACGCATCGCGCTTTCAAGCGGGCTGGACGCACACCACCGAACGCCAGTCGGTGTCCGCCGCGGTGTACGACGAGCGGTACACCGGCGTGACGCTCACCCAGGCATCGGTTTCCGCGCTCAACGACACGTCGACCGCACTGCCGCCGTCGTACCTTGCCACCGTCGTTGCCGGGTTTGATTCCATCGGGCATTGCAGCCGGCCGCTGTCGCTCGACCGCGTCTTCCTCGTCCACGACGTGAGCGGCCTCGCGCTGCACTACCGCGGTTTGAACATCGCCTTCGCGCACACGTTCGGGCCCACGCTCACGATGCAGCTGCGCTACGACCTCCAGTCGTCGGTGCTCGCGAAGGCGGGTTCGGGATTGGGCGGCACGTCGTCGCCGTACATCGAGGGCGCTCAGATCCCCGGCGAGCCACTGCATCGCATCGGGTTGACCGCGAGCTATGCGTTCCGAGACGCAAAGACGGAAATGGTCGCCAACGCCCAGTACGTGTCGGGGAACAACGCGAACCGCCTGCCCGCGTACACTGTCGTCAGCGCGGCGCTCGAGCGACGGCTATCCGGCGCGGCGTCACTCGACATCGTCGGCACGAACATCGGCCACCGCTACGTCGGGCTCTTCAGCTCGAACCGGTACGCCGTGCCGCTGGCGACCGGCGCCGGCCTGCCGCTCTTGCTCAATGCCGCGCCGCTGACCCAGCCGGAGATCTTCGTGCGCCTCAACGTCAAGATGGCGCACGCATCGGGGTTCTGAGAACGCCCGGTGGCGGTAGCGGGCGCTCCTTACAGCGGACGTCCCGGGCCCGTGATGGACGGTGCTCGCATCGTGTTTCTTCTGGATGGCGAATGCGCGTCACCGCCGTGGTGGCTGCTGCGACGCGCCATGTAGCACCAATCCGTTCCCAGCGTCGACACAAGAGAATAATCGGCGCCGAAGCGAAATGAAATCCGCAGCGGAAGAGCCAAAATCGGCCGCCAGTACAGGAGGAATGTGGCACGGCGGACGCGATGGCGAACCGGAGCTGCTCGCGAGCGCGTATCGCGAAGCGCTGAAGGCCGCGGAGCGCATCGGCGCCCGCAGCGTCGCGTTTCCGGCGATCAGCACCGGCGTGTACGGCTATCCGCTCAGGGCGGCGACGAGGATCGCTATTCGAGACGGTGCGGGCGTTCTTGCACGAGCACGCGATCCCGGAGCAGGTAATCTTCTGCTGCTTCAGCGAGCGCGCGGAATCGGCATACCGGGTTGCGCTGGCATAGCGTCAGTCAATACCGACGTCGCGAAACACCGCGTCCCAGTCGAGGGTGAGTCCCTCGAACGGTTCCACCGGCCAGCTTCCGCGCGCGTCGCGCTCCTCGACCGATCCGTCGGCACGGTGCAACCGGACGCGGCGCTTCGGCGGGTCGACGACCATGACGAGCGCCGCTCCGAACGCGAGGTATGTCTCGACCGTGCGTCTGATGCGCCCGGGGCGATCCCCAGGCGAGAGAACCTCGACGGCGAGGTCGGGCGCGATACGCGGCCGCTGCGACGCGTCGTCCATGCTCCAGGGCAGCCGCGCGAACGACATATAGCACACGTCGGGGAGCAGCGAAGTCCACGTGCCGTCAGGACGCAGAAAATAGAAACGGACCTCGACGGCGGCGGCACCTCGGCCCTCTGCCCACGTGTCCAGTTGCTTCAGCAAACGGCCCGCGAGCCGTCCGTGCACGAAGTACGGGCTCATGTCCGGGAGCCGCTCGCCGTCGAGCACTTCGATGTACGGTTTCTTTTCGTCCAGCGCTGCCAGCCAGCACGGGATCGGCGTCGCAACCATCTCACGTTCAGGCTATCACGCGTTGCGCCGCGCGAACAAGTGGCGCGGCGGCGCGGAACGGCCAGTCAGCGCATGTACGGACGACCGCGCGCCGCGGACGGTGCTACGGTGGCGGCATGACTACGTCGGTCGTCCCGCCGATGCCGCGATAGATTTTCTCCCAATCGAGAACGAGACCGTCGAACGGCTTCAGTTCCAACGTACCACGCGCGTCCGACTCTTCAGTGGTGCCATCCGAGCGGTACAGTACGACCCTGCGCTTGACGGGATGCAGCACGAGAACGAGCGTGGCGCCGAATTCGAGATACGTCTTGACTTTGCGCTTCGTCCGCCCGGGACGATCGTCGGGAGAGAGAATCTCGACGGCGAGATCGGGAGCGACGCGCGGCCGCTGCGACGCATCGTCCATGCCGTTCGGCACACGAGCGTATGACGTATACTCGACATCCGGTAGGAGCGACGACCACATTCCGCCGGCACGCTGAAAATAGAATCGCACCTCGACTCCGACGCCGCCGCGGTCGCCCGCCCATTCGTCGAGCTGGGCGCCGATACGCACCGCCAAACGCCCGTGGATCTTGTACGGGCTCATGTCGGGGAGCCGCTCGCCATCGAGCACTTCGATGTACGGCTTCTTTTCGTCCAGCGCTGCCAGCCAGCGCGGTATCGGCGTCGCAACCATCCCACGTTCAGGCTATCACGCGTTTCGGCGCGACGACAAGCGGCGCACTCGACCTCGTCCGCAAGGTCCACCCGGCGGAGGACGAGCGCCCGTTCCTTCGCGTCCCCCGGCGTGCCGCGGTGCCGTGCCAGGAGCGGCGCGCGGGCGACCGAAGGCGCTCCCATGAGCACCACCGTCCGTCCGGATTCGCACCGCGCCACCGTTCCGGCCCCGTCGCCGGCCGATTTTCTCGGCATCGACGCGCTGCTCACGGACGACGAGCGCCTGATTCGCGACACCGTGCGCGCGTTCGTGCGCGACCGCGTGCTGCCGAACATAGCGCAGTGGTTCGAGGACCACACGTTCCCGAAGACGATGGCCAAGGAGCTCGGCGATCTCGGGCTGCTCGGAATGCATCTCGAAGGCTACGGCTGCGCGGGGACGAGCGCGGTGGCGTACGGCCTCGCGTGTCTCGAGCTCGAAGCCGGCGACTCCGGATTCCGGTCGTTCGTGTCGGTGCAAGGCTCGCTCGCGATGTACGCGATCCGGGCGCACGGTTCCGAAGAACAAAAGCAGACGTGGCTGCCGCGTATGGCGGCCGGCGACGCGATCGGATGCTTCGGGCTGACCGAATGGGACTTCGGCAGCGACCCGGGCGGGATGCGAACGACGGCGCGGCGCGACGGTTCCGACTACATCGTCAACGGGTCGAAGGCGTGGATCACCAACGGCGGTATCGCGGACGTCGCGATCGTGTGGGCACGCACCGACTCCGAAGACGGCAACCGCGGCGGAACGATCCGCGGGTTCGTCGTTCCGAAGGGCACCAAGGGCTTCTCCGCGCGCAACATCGAGAAAAAACTGTCGCTGCGCGCGTCGATCACGTCGGAGCTGGTTCTGGAAGAGTGCCGCCTCCCGGCCGACGCGATGCTGCCGAACGTCAGCGGACTGCGCGGGCCGCTCTCATGCCTCAACGAAGCGCGCTACGGCATCGTGTGGGGCTCGCTCGGCGCCGCGCGCGCGTGCTATGAAAGCGCGCTGGAGTACGCGAAGACGCGCGTGCAGTTCGGCAAGCCGATCGCCGGCTTCCAGATCACGCAAGAGAAGCTCGTCAACATGATGCTCGAGATCAACAAGGGCCTCTTGGTGTCGCTGCACGTCGGGCGCTTGAAGGATCAGGGCAAGGCGCATTCCG
>JAXDMB010000473.1:0-2795 GCA_034666325.1 Vulcanimicrobiota bacterium | reverse complement strand
TGCGCGCGGAGTGGTCCGACGACGACGGGACGGCGGCTGCGGGCCGTCACCGGGCGAACATCGAGCGCGGCTTGCGGCGCGCGCGCGCCGCGCTCGACGCGTTTGCACCCGACGTGGTCGTGATCTGGGGCGACGACCAGTACGAGAATTTTCGCGAGGACATCATCCCGCCGTTCTGCGTGCTCGCGTACGGCGATCAGGACGTGCAGCCGTGGAAGCACGTTCCCGCGCCGGTCGCCGGGCGGCCGAACGCGTGGGGCGAGGATCTGGAGACGACGCGCACCGTCCGCGGCGCGCCGGAGGTGGGAAAGCAACTCGTCTCGGCGCTGATCGAGAACGACTTCGACATCGCGTACGCGTACCGGCCGCTGCATCACGACGCTTTGCCGCACGCGTTCTTGAACGCCGTGCTCTACCTCGACCTCGACCGCACCGGATTTCCGTATCCGGTCGTACCGTTCCAGGTGAACTGCTACGGACGCAAGGTGATCAGTCACCGCGGATCGCTGAGCCGGTTCGCCGACGCGTCGAAGCTGCCGGATCCGCCCTCGCCCACGCCGCGACGCTGCTTCGATGTCGGCCGCTCCGTGGCGCGCTGGGCCGCGGCGAGCGACCTCAAGGTGGCGCTATGCGCGTCGTCGAGTTGGTCGCATGCGTTTTTGGTGGACAAGAATTGGCGGCTGTATCCGGACATCGCGCGCGACCGCGCCCTGTACGAAGCGCTCGTGGCCGGCGATCTCGCGTCCTGGCGCGAGGTTCCGCTGTCGTCGGTCGAAGAGTCGGGTCAGCAGGAGCTGCTGAACTGGTTCTGCCTGGCCGGCGCGATGCACGAGCTCGGCACGGAGCTTGCCTGGTCGGAGTTCGTCGAGACCCACGTCTTCAACTCGAACAAGGTCACGGCGATCTACGCGCCGCACCGCGTCGGCGCTGCGATCGCGGCGCGGTAGTTACGTTCATGCGGACGTCTCCGCGGTGCGGTTGAGGAGCGCGTGCGCGTTCGCGGATCGCAACGCCGCGGCGTGTTCGGGGAACGCGTCGACGACCGCGCCGGGCGGGGTTTCGCGGATGCTGAAAGGGTAGTCGCTTCCGACGACGAGATGCGAGGGGTCGAAGCGTTCGAGGATCAGCGCGAGGTTGCGGACGTCGAAGGTGAGCGTGTCGCAGTAGAAGGAGCGCGCCACTTCGGACGGGCGCCTTCCGGCCGCGCGGAGGTCGTCGCTGATCTCCCACAGGCGGTCGAGACGCGGCAGCAGCCACGGCAGCGTCCCGCCGCCGTGCGCTAGGACGATACGCAGCTTGCGGCGCTCGAGCAGGCCGCTCGTGAGCAACATCGCCGCGGCGATTCCGGTCTCGTTCGGATAGCCGGTGGAGATCACCATCATCCGCCGTCGCATGCGATCGAAACCGGGTGCTGACTCGGGATGGACGAAAACGACCGCGCCGAGCGCCTCGCACCGCTCCCAGAACGGGTCGAGCTCTGCGTCGTCCAGATCGCGGCCCCCGGCCGTCGTCCCGATTTCCACGCCGTGGAGTCCGAGTTCGCGCACCGCGCGCTCGAGCTCGGCGCACGCGAGCTGCGGATCCTGCAGCGGCACCGTGCCCAGCGCCGCGAACCGGTCGGGACGCGCACGTACGATCCCGGCCAGCGCGTCGTTTTGCGCGCGGGAGAACGAAGCGCCGGCGGTGCTGCTCGCCTCGTATGCGTAGCTCACGGGGATCGGCGAGAGCACCTGCAGCGCGACGCCCTCGGCGTCCATATCTGCGATGCGGCGGGCAACGTCCCAGCTGCGCTCGTCGATCGTGCGGTAAACCGCACCGTGCTGCAACAGCTGCCCGGCGGCGCCGTCGCGGCGCAGCGCGACACAGCCCGGCAAGGTCATGCCTTCGAGCGACGCGTCGATGTAGTGCGTGTGAAAATCTACGGACATCGAAATATCGAGATTCCGCCGGTTTACATCAATTCGCAGGGCCTCCTCTTGCGCCCGGCGTACGAGGTTGCACGATGAGCACGGCGTTGGGTGGGTTCGCGGAGCCGCCCGGTAACGATGGCGGCGCGACGAGTCTGGTCGACATTGCATGCGCGCACTTGCGCCGCGACGTGATCCTCGGCGCGCTGCAACCGGGCCAGAAATTGCGCATCGATGAATTGCGCGGGCGCTATGGGCTCGGCGCCACACCCCTGCGGGAGGCGCTCTCCCGGCTGAGTGCGATCGGTCTGGTCGAAGCGACGGCGCAACGCGGGTTCCGCGTCTCCCCGGTGTCGGTCGAAGATCTCGATGATGTAACTGCGTGCCGCATCCGGCTCGAGACCGAGCTGATGCGGGACAGCATCGAGCACGGCGACGACGCCTGGGAGGCGCGCGTCGCCGGGACGTTCCACACGCTCGCGAAGATGGAGAAGGGCGGACTCGCGCTCGACGCCGAGACCTTTAGCCGCTGGGAACGGCTCAACCGCGCCTTCCACGAGGCGCTGGTCTCGGCCGCGACGTCGCGCTGGAACATGCGCTTCCGCGAGATGATCTACGACCACCACGAGCGCTACCGCCGCATCTCGCATCTCGTGGGGAACCGCTCGATCAACGTGCGCCGGGAGCACGCGCAGATCTGCGAGGCCGCGCTCGCGCGCGACGCGACGACGGCGTGCAGCGTCGCCGAGGCCCACGTGCGGCGCACCGGCCATGCGATCCGAAAACAACTCGCGCAGCAGCTTCGTTAGCCGTTCAGGAACGGCCGCGTCTCTTTTTACTCGTCGCTTTGCGGCGGCTCCCAAAGCTCGATGCGATTGCCGTCGGGGT
>JAXDMB010000472.1:0-21878 GCA_034666325.1 Vulcanimicrobiota bacterium | reverse complement strand
CCATCTCCATGTCGTGCTCGATGATCAGCACCGTCATCTCCGTCGACAGCTTGCGGATGAGCGCTTCGGTCTTGCGCGCCTCGTCTTTCGACATGCCGGCCACCGGCTCGTCGAGCAGCAGGATCTGCGGCTGCGTCGCGAGCGCGATCGCGATGTCGAGGCGTTTCTTGTCGCCGTGCGAGAGGTCGCCGGCGCGGACGTCGGCCACCTCGAGCAGTTCCAGCCTTCCCATCGCGCGCTCCGCCAGCGCTTCCACGGCGTCGAGCCGGATCGAGCGGCGGAACACCTGCAGCGCGAAGCGCCCTTGCACGCGCGCGAGCGCGGCGAGCCGGCAGTTCTGGCGCACCGTCTGATCGGGATAGAGGCTCGCGGTCTGGAACGCCTTGGCAATGCCCAGGTGCACGCGCGACGTGCCGCTCAGGCGGCTCACTTCGCGGCCCTTGTAGTTGATCGTTCCCGCCGTCGGCGCGGTCGTGCCCGACAGCAGGTTGAAAAACGTCGTCTTGCCCGCGCCGTTGGGTCCGATCACGGCGCGCAGCTCGCCCGGATCGACGCGGAAATCGACGTCACGAACGGCGGCGAAATGCCCGAACAGCTTGCCGAGCTTGAACGTCTCGATGATGCTCATCGGGCCGCCGCGCTGCCCTTCGGCGACCGGCTTCAGCAGCGGATCCGGCTCCTCGGTGGACGGGCGCAGCGAGCGCACGAACAGCGCGCGCGGGTTCTTGTCGCGCTGCTGCTTGAGCACGGTGGAAAGGCCGCGCGGCAAGAACACGATCACGCCGACGAAGATCAGGCCTTCGATCAGCCGCCACGCGGGCGTTCGCGCGGAGAGCACGTTCTCGAGGAACATGATCACCGCCGTGCCCGCGACGGGTCCGAACAGCGTCTGCACGCCGCCCACCACCGTGTAGATCACGAACGAGCCGCTGCGGTCGATGCCGACCGCGTCGATCGGCACGCTGCCGTCGAACAGAGCGCGCAACGCTCCTGAGAATCCCGTCAGCGCACCGGAGATCGCGAACGCGGCGAGGCGGTACGCGGGTGCGTTGAAACCGATCAGCGAGCTGCGCTGCTCGTTCTCCCGAATCGCACCGAGCACTTCACCGAACTGCGAGCGAATCAGCATGCGCGACAGCAGCAGCACCAGCAGCAGGCAGAGGCCGGCGAAGATGTACCAAAGCCGCAGCTCGCCCAGGTCGCCGAACGGTCCCAAATTGACCGACGGCAAATGCGCCGTGAGGTCGATGTTCCAGGCCCCGACCGGCAGCAGCGCGTTGGGCAACGACTGCAGCCCGTCGTCGCCGTTCGTCCAGTCCTTCGCCTGCTCGACGATGAAGAAGATCATCTGCGCGAACGCCAGCGTCAGGAGCGCGAAGTAGATGCCGTAGAGCCGTACCGTCACCGCGCCGACCAGCACGGCCAGCACAGCGGTCGCGAGCGTCGCCCCGATCACGGCCAGCCACAGATTCGGGTGCTGCGGCGACACGCGCAGCAGCAGGATCGCTGCGATGTAGCCGCCGCCGCCGTAGAACATCGCGTGGCCGTACGACAGCGATCCCGCGTACCCGAGCAGCAGGTTGAAGCCGATCGACGCGATGCTGACGATGGCGATCTGCGTCGCGAGCGTCGAGTACCCGCCGAGCGGGTGCAGCAAGAAGGGGAAGAGCGCGATGCCGAGCGCGCAGAGCAGCGCGAAGCGCGCGTCCGCGGCGAGCAGGGGTCCGCGCGGGTGAGAGATCGGAGCGGCCTCGCTGGGCGTACTCACTGGCGGATGACCTCGCTCTCACCGAGCAGACCTTGCGGACGCAGCAAGAGCACCAGCGCCATGCACAGATAGATGATGACGCTCGATGCAGGGGCGTACGCGAGGTTCGTCAGGCTCTGCAGCTCCCCGATCAGGAGTCCGCCGAGGACCGCGCCCCAGAAGCTGCCGAGTCCACCGACCACGACGACCACGAACGAAGGGACGAGGAACGCGAACCCGGTTGCGGGATCGATGCCGTAGATCGGCGTCGCCGCCGCGCCGACGAGGCCCGCGATCGCGGCGCCCAGCGCGAACACGATCGTCGACGCTTGGCGAATGTTTCCGCCGAGCAGTTGCACCATGATGCGGTCGCGGATGCCGGCGCGCACGATCAAGCCGTAGGTCGTGCGCTCGATGAAGAGCCAGACGAGCGCGAGCATCACGATCACGCCGCCCGCGAACAAAAGGCGGTATGCCGGATACGTGATCGGCCCCAATGTCACCGACCCTTGCAGCGCGTCGGGCATCTTGTACTGCTGTGTGGTCGCGCCGAAGATGAGGCGGAGCGTCTCTTCGACCACCAGCGCGATGCCGAACGTGACGAGCAGCTGTGCCGTCGGCTCCTTGTCGTAGAACGAGCGCAGCACGAGGCGGTCGAGCAAGATCGCGAACAGCGCGACGGCGATCGGCGCCGCCACGAAGGCCCATCCCACACCGATGTGCTGTGCGATCACCAAGCCGACGTACGCGCCGATCGCGTAAAAAGCGCCGTGCGCGAAATTCACCAGGCGCAGCGTTCCGAAGATGATCGTCAGCCCGACCGCGATCGCGACGTAGATCAGGCCGAGAACGAGGCCACCAAGCATTGCTTGAAAGAGCGCTTCCACGAAGACTCCTCAACGGCTAGATAAGGAAAACGGACCGGCGCGCGTCGGCGCCGGCCCGCGTGGATTCGATGGGGACTCGGCTTACGCCGGTTCCATCTTGCAGGCGAGGCCGCCGACCGGCGCAACGACCTGCGGGCCCGCGTGCACTTCGAGCACCTTCGCGAAATCGAAGCCGCCGGGGCCGCGCTGCGACTCCGGGATACCCTCGAGCACGAGGCACGAGTTCACGCCCTGGTGGTCTTCCTTGCGGTACCACTCTTCTTCTTTGGTGAACTGGAACTTCGTGCCCTCGAGCACGCCGATCACCTTGGCGGCGTCGATCGAGCCGGCTTTCTCGACGGCCATCTTGTAGATGTAGATGTCCGCGTATGCCGTCTCCGCGCCGTTGGACGGCGGGAAGCCGTAGCGCTTCTGGAACGCGTCGACGAACTTCTTCGCGCCCGGATACTTCGAAGCGTGGTACTTCCAGTAGAACGGCGCGGTCGACACGACGTTGTCGAAGTTGTCCTTCGTGCCTTTGGCCATGTACTCGTCGACCAGCGGAACGAGGATCTTCGCGGACTTCGTGAGCCCGAACTGCGCGGCCTGATTGAGGCAGGTCACCATGTCGGCGCCGAACTCGGTGAGCACGAGGACGTCCGGTTTGGCCGCTTGCGCCTGCTGCAGCATCGGCGAGAAGTCTTTCGTGCCTGGGAACGGCGTCAGCACGTTCTTGATCGTCTTCGCGCCCTTCGGCTCGACGACTGCGGTGATGTTGTCGTACACCGAATGGCCCCACGCATAGTCGGCCGTGATGTGGAACCACTTGCCGGTGCCGTACTTCGACACGAGCGTTTTCGCGAGCGACTGCGCGCTCATGTAGGCGTCGTTGTAGCGGCGGAACGTGTGCTTGTGGCAGTTCTGGTTCGTCGTCTCGTCGCCGTGCGTGAGCGCGGCCATGAAGATGACGCCCTTCTGCTGGCACAGCCCCGAGACGGCGACCGCAGTACCCGTTGACGATCCGCCCGTGATCATGATGGCGCCGTCGCGCTCGATCATGCGCTGCGCGTTTTCGGTCGCCACGCCGGGCTTCGTCTGGTCGTCTCCTTCAGTGGACTTGATCTTCATCCCCATGATGCCGCCCTTGGCGTTGATCTCGTCGATCGCCAAGTGATAGGCGCGGAGCTGGTCCGTACCTTGCTCGGCATACGGGCCGGACTGCGGCACGTTCAGCCCGATGGTGATTTCCTTCGTGGGCGCCGCGATGACGTACGGGCCTCCGCCGAAGGTGAGCGCGGCGACCCCGGCAGTGCCTGCGACGAAACGACCACGCGAAAGAGATTGCTTCACGAGCGGAACTCCTGAGAGAAGCGGCGTGAGTAGGTGGACGAGCGACTTAGGTCACTCCCAGGAAACTTCCCTCCGTAGCGAGCGAGGTTTGTATGCAAAGTATTGACAAGCGCCGGGCGCGGCGGTATCGTCGCGGCACCGTGTTCGACATTCTCGAACGGAATTTCAAATACTGAAATGGCGGAGCTCCTCGGCACCGTTCGCCGCGCCTTGCGCGTGCTCGATTATCTCGCGGATGCCCAGGAACCGGTGCCGATCAAGCGGTTGGCCGCCGACCTCGATCTCAACATCTCGAGCGCCTACCACGTGATCAACACGCTGGTCATCGACGGTTACGTCTTGCGCCACGACCGCAGCGGCGCGTACGGTCTGGGCGCGAAAGCCGCCCGGCTCGGGGATTCGTACGCGCGCTCGTGGCCCGTCGAGCCCGAGCTGCGCGCGATCGTGAGCGATCTCGGCGCGCGAACGGGCGAGAACGCGTACCTCGCCATGCTGCACGGCAAGGACGTCGTGATAACCGACATCGTGGAGTCGCGCCAGCGGGTCCGCGTTCACGCGCTCCACCGCGGCTACTCGGGCGATCTGCACGCCCGCGCGCTGGGCAAGGCGGTGCTCGCCCACCGCGACGCCGCGGCCGTGCGCGCGCACTTCGCGGCGCACCCGCCGCGCCGCCTCACGCAGCGCACGCTCGTCACGATGACCGCGATCGAAACCGAGCTCGACCGCGTCCGGCGGCGCGGCTACGGCGAAGACCTCGAAGAGTTCTGCGAAGGCGTGTGCTGCATCGGCGCGCCGTTCTTCACGCACGACGGGATCGCAGCGGGCTCGGTGTCCGTGTCGGTGCCGTCGTTCCGCTACCGCACCGTGCGCAGCACCGTCCGCGACGCGGTCGTGGACGCCGCGCGCGCCGCCACGTCCGCGCTCGACACCGCCCACCGGAGAATCTCGCTTGGCTAACACGCTTTCAGCACCGGCCGGCGCGCGCCGCGATCTCGGCGTCGCGCTGCTGCGAACGATGATCCGCATCCGCGTGCTGGAGGAGGGCATCGAGAAGCACTTTCTCGCCGGCGACATCCCGGGTTTCGCGCATCTGTCGATCGGCCAGGAGGCCGTCGCCGCGGGCACGTGCGCGAACCTGCGCACGGACGACGCGATCGCTTCGACGCATCGCGGGCACGGCCACACGCTCGCGAAGGGCACGTCCATGCGCGGCATGGTGGCGGAGCTGTTCGCGCGCTCGACCGGGATCTGTAAGGGCAAGGGCGGCTCGATGCACATCGCCGACTTTTCCGTCGGGATGCTCGGCGCGAACGGCGTCGTCGCCGGCGGTTTCGGACTCGTCGCCGGAGCCGCGCTGAGCGCGCAGCAGCGCAAGACCGATCAAGTGGCGGTGTGCTTCTTCGGCGACGGCGCCACCAACCGCGGCCCGTTCCACGAGAACCTCAACCTCTGCGCGATCTGGAATCTTCCGGCGATCTTCGTGCTGGAGAACAACCGCTATGCGTCCACCACATCGACGGCGGAGACGATGAAGATCGCGGACGTGTCGATCCGCGCGGACGGGTACGGCATGCCGTCGGCGATTGTGGACGGCTTCGACGCGTTCGCCGTGCACGACGCGATCGCGGCCGCCGTGGCGCGCGCGCGTTCCGGCGGCGGCCCGACGTTCGTGGAGTGCAAGACGTACCGCGCGCGCGGGCACTACATCGGCGACCCGGAGCGCTACCGGCAGAAGACCGAAGTGGAAGACGTGATGAACGCGTCCGACCCGATCGTGCGCATGCAGGGCACGCTCGGCGACGCGCTGTCGCCCGGCGAGTTCGAAGGCTCGTGGAGCGACGCGCGCGACGAGTTCGCCGACGCGGTCGCGTTCGCGCGGAACTCGCCGCTCCCGGAGCGTGACGAGGCGTTCTTCGGCGCGTACACCGGCGACCGCGACGCCGGCGATCCGGTGCACGCCATCGAGTCCCGGGAGCGCGACGAGTTCATGCCGTTCGCACCGAACGTCGGCGCGGGCTCGCAGGGAAGCGGCCACTAGACCATGCGCACGATCAGCTTTACCGAGGCGACGCTCGAGGCGATGCAGGAGGAGATGCGGCGCGATCCCACCGTCTTTTTGATGGGCGAGGACATCGCCAAGCAAGGCGGGATCTTCGGGCAGTTCAAAGGCTTGCCGCAAGAGTTCGGGTTCGACCGCGTGCGCGACACGCCGATCTCCGAGGCGGCGCTGGTTGGCGCGGGCGTCGGCGCGGCGCTCACCGGCTGCCGTCCCGTGGTCGACATGCACTTCGCCGACTTCATCACCTGCGCGATGGACGAGGTGGTGAACCAGGCCGCGAAGCTCCGCTACATGTTCGGCGAGCAGTGCGTCGTGCCGATGACGCTGCGCGCGCCGGACGGCATCACGAAGTCGGCCGGCTCGCAGCACTCGCAGGCGCTCGAAGGCTGGTTCGTCCACACGCCGGGGCTCGAGGTGGTTGTGCCGGCCGACGCTGAGGACGCGAAGGGCCTGCTCAAGGCCGCGATCCGCAGTGACAACCCGACGCTCTATTTCGAGCACAAGATGCTCTTTCCGCAGAAGGGCGCTGTTCCGGACGACGCCGACTTCGTGGTCCCGATCGGCAAAGCGAAGACCATGCGCGACGGCCGGGACGTCGCCATCGTTACCTACGGCATCACGGTGGGTCGCGCGATAGAGGCGGCGACGCTGCTCGAAGCCGACGGCATCGATGCGACGGTGATCAATCTTCGCACGGTGTGGCCGCTCGACTACGACGCGATCGTGGACGCCGTCGCGCGAACCCATCGGGTGGTGGTGGCGCACGAAGCGGTGCGGGTCGGCGGGGTTGGCGCGGAGATCGCGTCGTTCATCGGCGAGCATTGTTTCGACGAGCTGGACGCGCCCGTGGTGCGGCTGGGCGCCGCGCACGTTCCGGTGCCGTTCGCGCCGGTGCTGCAAGAGGCGATGTATCCGAAGGCGCCGATGATCGCGGACGCGGCGCGCCGCCTGGTCCGGCGCGAGATTTAGCGCGTGCCGGTCGAGGTGGTGATGCCCAAGCTCGGCCTGACGATGGCGAGCGGAACGATCGCGCGCTGGATCAAGCAGCCGGGTGAAGCGGTGCGCGAGGGCGAGCCGCTGGTCGAAGTGGCAACGGACAAAATAACGTACGAGGTCGAATCTCCCGCAAGCGGCACGGTGGCGCACGCGCTCGGAAACGACGGCGACGAGTTCGCATGCGGCGCAGTCATCGGCACGATCACGCTCGCGGGCGAATCGGAGACGCCGCAGACCACAGCGAGTGCATCGCACGGCGCAGCCGGCGAAGAGCGTCCGCAGCAAACCGCGACAGAAACGCGATTGCCCGTGAGCACGGCGCCCGACTCGGCAGCGTCTGACGATGCGCCGGCGCGCATCGTCGAAGCGCCGCGCATTTCAGCGGCGGCGAACGGCGTCTCCCCGACGGCCGCCTCGTCCACGGCGGTCGCGCCGGCGGCCGCATCGTCCGCGGTTGGGCGACTGACGCCCGAGCCTGAAAACGGCGCGCGTATCATCGCTTCGCCCGCCGCCCGCAGGCTTGCGCGCGAGCGTGGCGTCTCGCTCGCCGGCGTTCGCGGCACGGGACCGCGCGGGCGCATCACGATCTCCGACGTGCACGGCTACGTTCCCGCCGCAGCTTCGGCATCGGCGACCGTCGTAAAAACCGCGTTCCCGCCCCTGCTGCCCGCCGCGCGGCGCGCGATCTATCGCAAGATGACCGACGTTGCGCTGCTGCCGCTCGCGCAGGTCGAGACGGTCGCGCGCGTGGACGCCGTGAAAGCGCTGATCGACCGCCGCGGAGACTTCGGCTGGACCGCGTTCGCCGTGTACGCGATCGCGCGGCTTCTGCGGGAGCACGCGGATCTGCGCACCGACGCCACGACGGGCGCGCCGTTCGAACGCATGGACATCGGCGTTGCGGCGGACACCCCGCACGGGCTCATCGTGCCCGTCGTGCGCGGCGCCGACTCGCGTTCGCTTGCCGGCGTTCAGAACGAGATCGTCCGGCTCGCCGAAGCCGCGCGCGAGGGTGCGCTGAGCGCGGACGACGTCGGCGGCGCGTGCTTCTCGATCTCCAACGTCGGACCGCAGCGCGTCGAGCGCGTCGCACCGCTGCCGGATCCGCCGCAAACCGCGATCCTCGGCATCGGTGCGGCGACGCAGCGCCCGGCGGTCGTAGACGGTGCGCTCGTCCCGGCATGGATGCTCACCTGCGTGCTGACCTTCGACCATCGCTTCATCGACGGCGCGCCCGCCGCGCGATTCCTCGCCGCATTCGCACACGCATGCACCGACCCGGGAGTTCTTCTCTGATGATAACGAGCATGGCGAAGGACCGAGCGCAGCAGCATTCTCCGCGTACCGCGATGTCGTTGCGAGGTCGGCCCGGGGGCCCCACGCAACGCGTGGGGGGCGCGCAGCCCGGGGCGGAGCGCCTTTAGATGGAATGGTTTGGGGAGAATCCGCCTACTGCTATCGTTACCGGCGGGGCGAGCGGGATCGGGCGTGCGGTTTGCGAGCTTTTGGCGAAAGAAGGCTATCGCGTTGCCGTCGCCGATCGTGACAAAGCCGGGGCCGAAGAAGTCGCGCATCACATCGACGGGCACGCGTTCGAGGTCGACGTTGCCGATGAGGCGTCCGTCGTTGCGCTTTTTGAAGGCGCGCTCGCCGTGTTCGGTGGGACGCTCGATGCGCTCGCCACGCCGGCCGGCATCGCCGATACGACGCCGTTCATGGATCTCACGGTCGATACGTTCCGGCGCGTGAACGACATCAATGTCATCGGGACGTTTCTGTGCGTGCGCGAGGCCGCCAAGCACATGCGCGCGGGTGGCCGCATCTGCACCGTCGCGAGCGTCGCGGGCAAGCGGGGCGGCGGGCTGTCGGGAACCGCCGCGTACGCCGCCAGCAAAGGCGGCGTGCTCGCTTTGACGCGCAGCGCGGCGCGCGCGCTCGCCCCGCAGGGAATCGCGGTCAACTGCGTCGCACCGGGACCCACGCTCACCCCGATGCTCGACGAGCCGTTCAAAAATCCCGATCAGCGAAGTCGCGTCGAAGCGATGACGCTGCTCGGGCGTTCCGGGGAACCGCGCGAGATCGCCGAGGCGATCGCGTGGCTCCTCTCGCCGCGTTCGTCGTACGTCGCCGGGGAGACGCTCACGGTGGACGGCGGACTGATGCTCGACTAAATCACGGAGAGGATGACCATCGTCATGACCGACCCTTCGACAGGCTCAGGACTCTCGCGCGGGCGTTTCGTCGCCGCAACTTCGGCGGCGCTCGCGTCGATCGCCGTGATCAAATCGCCGGCGCGCGCGGCGCAGTGGAACTACAAGTACGCGAGCAACGTCTCCGTCGACCACCCGCTCAACGTGCGCATGCACGAGTGCTGGAACGCGGTGAGCAAAGAGACGGGCGGCCGGCTCGACGTCCAGGTGTTCCCCAACAACCAGCTCGGCGGCGACACGCAGGCGCTGCAGCAGCTGCGTTCCGGTGCGCTGCAGTTCTTCACGCTCGACGGCGGCATCTTGCAGTCGGTGGTCCCGCTCGCCGCCATTCAGGGCGTCGGCTTCGCGTTCAAGGATTCCGCGGAAGCGTTCCGCGCGATGGACGGCCCGCTGGGCGACATCGTGCGCGACGCGATCCGCGGCGCCGGCCTGTACGTGCATCCCAAGATGTGGGAGAACGGGATGCGCCAGATCACGTCCGGCGTGCGGCCGATCCGCAGCGCGGCCGATTTGTCGGGCTTCAAGATCCGCACGCCGCCCGGCGAGCTGTGGGTGGACTTGTTCAAGTCGCTCGGCGCCGCGCCCGCGCCGCTGAACTTCAACGAAGTGTACACGGCGCTGCAGACGCGCGTGTTCGACGGACAGGAGAACCCGTACGCGATCATCGACACGGCGCGCCTGTACGAGGTGCAGAAGTATCTCAGCGTGACCAATCACATGTGGTCGGCGTACCATTTCCTCGGCAATCAGGAAGCGTGGAACGCGCTGCCGCGCGACGTGCAGTCGGTGGTGGAGCGCAACCTCACCAAGTTCGCGCTGCTGCAGCGCGGCGACACGAACCGGCGCAACGAGTCGCTGTCGGAAAAGCTCGCGCGCCGCGGGATGACGATCAACCGCGCCGACACGAGCGGCTTTCGCGCCAAGCTCTCCGGCTCGGGCTTCTACCAGAAGTGGAGTGGCAAGTTCGGCGCGCCGGCGTGGGCGCTGCTCGAGAAGAGCTCCGGCAAGCTCGCATAGCGCACCGGCGGCGGTGGTGAACGAGGCGAGGGGCACGCGCGTCCGGAACTTGGAGCGCGTGACCCCGTCGCGTTTCTTTCCGCTGCTGCTCCTGGCTTTGTCCGCCTGCACATCGCCCGCACCGCGGCTGCACCTGCCGATTCGCACCGAGGCGAACTGCGAGAGCAAGTCGGTGAAGCAGACCGCGATCGACTCGATCATCGCGTCGGTGGACGACACGGTCCGCGAGGGGAAGTATCCCGGCGACGGCGTGCTGCGCAAGAGCATCGAGAACGGCGGCGGCGTGTTCGCCTACTGGAAAGATCAGCCGTTCCGCGCGCCCGACACCGCGAAAGGGCTCGGTGTGCCGGGCGATCTTGAATTGAAACGCGCGGTGATCACCAACGAGGTGCAAGGCAGCGACAACGATCGCGTCGGCCGCTATCGTCCCGTGTGGCTCACCTTCGCGACGCCGCATGGTGACGTGACGGTGCTCGAGCGCGCCTACGACATCCAGAACGTGTGCATCGAAGGCCGGCGGCAAGTCTAGACGGGCGTGCGTCTCCGGCGGCGCAAGTCGGGTCCGATCAGGTTCTCCACGAGCAGCGCGGCGATCAGCATCCCGGTCTCGATGAGGGTGAACGCGCGCAGCGTCGGCATGCCGGGACGCGCGACGACCGCCGCGAGAAACAGCAGCGCGGCGCCGGTGACGAACCGCAGCACGCCGCGCGCAAGCGCCGCCGGGACGACCGCGCCGCGCCCGATGTCGCGCGCGAGCTGCAGCGGCGGCCGCGTCCCGACGTCCCACACGATGAACGCGAGCGCGTCGAACACGATCGCGACCGCGAAGCGCAGCACGAGCACGGCGGTCAGGTCCAGTGGCTTACTCGGCGTCCGGCCAGGACGCGATCTCGCCGAGCGCCGCGCTCTTGAGCACCTTGAGCCCGAGCATCGCGCACTTCATGCGCGTGGGGCTGATGCCGATGCCGACGTTCTCCAGCACCGCGTCCTGCGGCAGCTTCGCGACGTCTTCGAGCTTCATGCCCTTGATCGACTCGGTGAGCATCGACGCGGAGGCCTGCGAGATCGCGCACCCCTTGCCGCTGAACTTCACGTCCGCGACGCGGTTCTGATCGTCGAGCGCCAGCTCCATGCGAATGGTGTCGCCGCACAGCGGGTTCAGATCCTCGGCGGTCGCGTCCGCGCGCTCCAAATGCCCGAAGTTGCGCGGGTTGCGGTAGTGGTCGAGGATGTACTCTTTGTAGAAGTCGTCCATGTCAGGCGAGGCGGAACACGTCTGCTGCTTTTTCGAGCGCCAGGATCAGCGCGTCGACGTCTTCCTCGGTGTTGTAGAGATAGAACGAGGCGCGCGCGGTTGCGGGCCAGCCCATCTTTTCCATCAGCGGCATGGTGCAGTGGTGGCCGGCGCGCACGCAGACGCCCTCGGTGTCGAGGATCGAGGCGAGGTCGTGCGCGTGAATGTCGCCGAGGTTGAACGAGATGACGCCCGCGCGGTCTTCGGCGCGCGGCGGGCCGTAGATCGCGAGGCCGCGCGACTCGAACGCGCGCAAGCGCTCGAGCGCGTACGCCGTGAGGCGAACCTCGTGCGCGCGCACCCAGTCCATGCCGATCTCGCTGAGGTAGTCGACGGCGGTGCCCAGCGCGATCGCGTCGGCGATGTTGGACGTGCCCGCCTCGAACTTCCACGGCAGCTCGTTGTACGAGGTGGTCTCGTACGAAACGCGCTTGATCATGTCGCCGCCCGTGAGGAACGGCGGCATCGCGTCGAGCAGCGCGCGCTTGCCGTACAGGAAGCCGATCCCGGTGGGACCGCACATCTTGTGACCGCTGGCGGCCAGGAAATCGACGTCGAGCGCCTGCACGTCGACCGGCATGTGCGGCACCGATTGCGCGGCGTCGACCAGCACGACCGCGCCCGCGGCGTGCGCGCGCGGAACGATGACGTCGAGCGGCGCGATGGAGCCGATGGTGTTGGAGACGTGCGTGATCGCCACCAGCTTAACGCCCGCGAGCAGGTCGTCGAGATCGTCGAGCACGAGCTCGCCGTTGACGTCGGCCGGGATGAAGCGCAGCGCCGCGCCCGTCTTCGCGGCGAGGAGCTGCCACGGCACGAGGTTCGAGTGGTGCTCGAGCTGCGTGGTGAGGATGGCGTCGCCGGGGCCGAGGTTCGCCAAGCCCCACGAGAACGACACGAGGTTGATCGCCTCGGTGGTGTTGCGCGTCCAGACGATCTCTTCGGTGTGCGCGGCGTTCACGAACTTCGCCACTTTGGCGCGGGCCGCTTCGAACTGGTCGGTGGCGCGCGCCGCGAGCTCGTACACGCCGCGGTGGATGTTGGCGTTGTCGTTCTCGTAATAGTGCACGAGCGCGTCGATCACGGCGCGCGGCTTCTGCGACGACGCGGCCGAGTCGAGGTAGACCAGACGCTTCCCGCGCGACGTCGGCTTGGCCAGGATCGGGAAGTCCGCGACGATGCGCGCCTGTTTGGGATCGGCGGAGACGATCATGCGCCCAGCTCCGTGGCGTCGTCGATCTTGCGGTCGAGCGCCGTGCGGATCTCGTCGCGCAGCGCTTCGCTCGGGAAGCGCGCGATGACCGGCTCGAAGAAGCCGAGCGTGATGAGCCGCAGCGCTTCCCCGCGCGCGATCCCGCGGCTGCCGGCGTAGAACAGCGCGTCCTCGTCGAGCGACCCGACGGTCGCGCCGTGGAACGCCTTGACGTCGTTCGCCGCGATCTCCAGCGCCGGAATCGAGTCGATGTGCGCGCGTTTGGAGAGCAGCAGGGCGTCGTCGCGCAGCGAGGCGTCGCTGCCGTGCGCCTTGGGGCGGATGACGATGTTGCCGACGTACCGGCCTTGGCCGCGATCGGTCGCGGCGCTCCGCACCACGGTGTCGGACGACGTCGGCCCGACCACGTGATCGACGCCGGACGTCAGGTCGACGTGCTGCATCCCGGTGTTGAAGAAGAGCGCCGACGCTTCGGCGCGCGAGCCCGGCTCGCCGAGCCGCACGTCGAGCACCGTGCGCGCGAGCGCGCCGCCGAGCTCCGCGAGGTGCCAGCGCATCTGCGCGTCGCGCTCGCAGCGCGCGCCGCGCGAGAACATCACGCGCGCCGCTTCACCGGCCTGCTGCACGGCCGCGTAGTCGAGCTCGGCGCCGTCGCCGAGATGCGCTTCAACGATACCGCACACGAACGGGTCGCCGTCGCCGACGTGGCGCTCCAGCACCGTGGCGCGCGCGTTCTTGCCGAGCACCACGACCACGTGCGGGAACACCGCTTCGTCGTCGGGCGCTGTCGCGAACACGATCTGCACCGGCGTGTCGAGCTGAACGCCGTCCGGCACGTACACGAACGCGCCGCAGTTCTCGAACGCGGTCGCGAGCGCGGCGAACTTGTCGGCGCGCCAGTCGACGACGCTCCCGGCGACGCCGGAAAGCAGCGGGCCGAATTCGCGCAATGTGGCGGCGTCGAACGCGCGCACCGTGATGCGCGCATCGACGTTGCTCGGCGCGTCGACGTGCGTCGCCCCGATGAAGAAGATGCCGCCGGCGTTGTCGGTCGCGAGCGCGGGCCGGTCGACTTCCGTGGCTTCCGCGGCGGCGTCTGCCCTCTTCGGCGCGGCGGGACGCGCCGGCATCGTCGCCATCGCGACGCGGCCCGACGTCCAGCGCAGCTCTTCGAACTTCAGGTTCGCGTAGTCGTATTTCCAGCCGCGCGCCGGACGTGCGCCCGGTGCGGGCAGCTCTTCGTAGCGCGCGAGCGCTTCGCGCCGCAGCGTTTCGTTTTGCCGCAGCTCGCCGGCCGCCGCTCCGTCCTCGCGCTCGGCGAGGAACGAAAGCACGTCGTCGAGCGTCGCGGTGTCGGGCGTGAAGTCGAGCGCGCCGAGCGTCTCGGAGACGCTGCTAGGCACGGGCGGCCGCCGCGGCCTCGTCGCGCACGCCGTCGTAGCCGTCGCGTTCGATCTCGTCCGCCAGCTCCGGGCCGCCCGTCTTCACGATGCGGCCGTCGATGAGGATGTGCACGACGTCCGCCGGGACGTGCTTGAGAATGCGCGGGTAGTGCGTGATCACGAGGAACCCGATGTCCTTGCCTTCGTCGCTCTCGCGCAGCGCGTTCACGCTGCGGCCCACCGACTGCAGCGCATCGACGTCGAGCCCGGAATCCGTTTCGTCCAGCACGGCGTACTTGGGCGCGAGGATCGCCATCTGCAGCATCTCCAGGCGCTTTTTCTCACCGCCCGAGAAGCCGTCGTTCACGTAGCGGCCGAGAAAGGCGGGATCCATGTCGAGCGTGTCGAGCTTGTCGAACACCAGCTTGCGGAACTTCGCCGGGTTGAGATCTTCGGGGCGAACCGCCATGCGCGCGGTGCGCAAAAAGTTCGCCACCGACACGCCCGGGATCGCCGCCGGATATTGGAACGACAGGAACAGCCCCGCCTTGGCGCGCTTGTCGGGCGGGAGCTCGAGCAGCTCCTCGCCGTCGAGGCTCGCCGAGCCGCCGAGCACCTGGTAGCCGGGATGGCCGGCCAGCGTGAACGCCAGGGTAGACTTGCCGCTGCCGTTGGGGCCCATGAGCGCGTGCACGCGCCCCGGCTCTACGGTGAGATCGATTCCCTTGAGAATTTCTTTGTTGTCGACGGCCACACGAAGGTCGCGCGCGATGAGTCCACGGGTGCTAGACATGCCAGGTAATGGTAAAGCCGCGGGGGGAGAAAGTCAAGGAAAGTCTGGACTATCTGCGGCTTCCGTGGTACCGTGAGGCTGGAAATGCACGACCGCTTCTTCGACTCCACGCGAGGGAAGATCGTCGGCGCCCTGCGGCAACGGCGGTCGGCGTCCGCGTTCGATCTCGCGGGACAGTTCGGGCTCTCGCCCAACGCCATTCGCCAGCAGCTCGTCATCCTCGAGCGCGACGGTTTGATCGCCGGCCGCAGCGTGCGGCGCGGCAAGACCAAGCCGACGGTCGAGTACTCGCTCACGACCGAAGCCGAGCGCTACTTTCCGCAGCGTTACGACAAGATGCTCAACGCGGTGCTGCGCGAGATCCGGACCGCCGGCGGCGACGACGCCGTGAAAGCCGTGTTCGAGAAGATCGGCAAGCGCACCGCGGACCGCCTCGGCCCCGCGACCACCGAGCAGCCGGCCGAACAGCGATTGGCGCAAGTCGTGTCGGCGCTCAAAGCGTCCGGCGTCCAAGCGGAGCTCCAGCGCACCGAGCACGGGACGCTGGTGCTGCACGAGCACACCTGCCCGTACGCGTCGGTCGTCGCCGAGCACCCCGAAGCGTGCAGCGCCATCCACACGATCCTCGACAGCGTGGCGCCGGGCAAGGCGCAGCAGGTCGAGAGCCTCGCAACCGGCGGCACGGAATGCCGATTCGAGATAGATGTGGAGTTACAAGGCGCTCCGCCCCAGTCCGAGCTCGCCACAACCTTGTCCTGAGCGCGCGATTCCACTGCGCTCGCTCCGCCGCCCCGAGAGAACATGAATTTTCAAAAATTCCAAGCGCTCGTCGAGCATCGCACCGGCTTTCACACGATGGAGAACCCCACCGCGAGCGGTGAGTACTTCAGCGACTCGTGCGGCGACCTGTACACGTTCTTCCTGAAGGTCGGGCCGGGCGACGTGATCGAGGACGTCACGTACTTCACCACGGGCTGCGGCTTCGGCACGGCCACCTGCTCGCTGCTGGTGGAGCTCGCGCGCGGCAAGACGATCGATGAAGCGCTCGCCATCAGCGACGCGGACATCGAGGCCGCGCTGGACGGCTATCCCGAGAAGAAGAAAGACTATCCCGAGCGCTCGCGCTTCGCGCTGCAGGCGGCGATCGAGGACTACCGCGCCAAGCGCGCGGCCGGCCAGATCACCGACGCGATGCTCGAGGAAGCGCGCGCCACCGTCGCGGCCGCCGCGGCTGCCGCCGCCCGCAACGGCACCGGCACCACCGAAGAGGACGCCAAGGCCGCCCCGAAGGTGCTCGAGGACGCGGGCATGCTCACCATCAAGCTGCACTGAGCGAAGCCGCACCACCGAATCGCGCCGAAGTGAAACGGCCCGCATCTTGCGGGCCGTTTTTCGTAGCGTGAAGCAGCTTTTCGCGCCGCTGGCGGCCATCGCGCTCTTGGCCGCAGCGCCCAGCCCCTCGCCGTCCGCCGTGCCCAGCGCGGCGCCGGCCGCTACCCTCAGCGTCGTCTGTTCGCGGGCGCCGCTCTACGTGTTCACCAGCGGAACCGACCGCCCGATGCGCGCGCGCACGCCGGACGTCACGCTCGGCCAGCGCTTCGGGCTGGTCAGCGGTCCGCGCACCACGCTCGAAAGCTTCCAGTTCTACGAAACCAACATCGCGGTCGTCGAACCGGGCTATCCCGCGAACGCGCACTACTGGATCAGCCGCGACTGCGCGATCCCCAGCAAATAGCGCCCTATTTCGAAACCGCTTCGACGTTGATGTCCAGCGTCACGTCGTTGCCGGCGACCAGTGAGCCGCCGGGCGTCGTGCGGCCCCAGTTCAGGTTCCAGTCGCGGCGGTCGAGCGTCCCCGTCGCGCTGTAACCGATGTGCGTGCGGTTGCGCGCGTCGGTCATCTTGCCGAGCTCTTTCGCGTTCAGCGTGACGGGTTTGGTGACGCCGTGCATCGTGAGGTCGCCCGTGAGCGTGAACGCTTGCGGCGTGCCGTTGATCGACTTCGCGACGAACGTCATCGTGGGGTACTTGTCGACTTCGAACCAGTCGGCCGAGCGCAAGTCCTTGTCGCGGTCGGCGCTCTGCGTGTCGATGTCTTTCGCGCTGAACGTCACGCTGACGGCGCTCGGCAGGCCGTTCGCGCCCACGGCGATCGTGCCGGCCGCGACCGGGACCTTGCCGCTGACGCGCGAGATCGCGAGGTGCGTCACGGTGAACGTCGCCTGCGTGTGGTTGGCGTCAATGGCGTAGTCGGCGGCGAGCGCCGGGGCGGCAAGCGCCGCGACGAACGCGGCGGCGAGGACGGGACGAATCAAGACACCCTCCAGAAAAGACGGACGCTGCGCGCGATCGTATGCCGCAGTGATGAAAGAAGTCTGACGGTTCGTGCGCGAGGACCGCGGCCCGTCTCGCGGAAGCGCGCCGGATGCTGTCTCTGAACGCACGCTTTCTCGCGGCCGTTGCGCTGGCCGGGCTGCTCGGCGCGGCCCCGTCGCCGCTCCCGTCCGCCGGACCGAGCGCTCCGTCGCAGACGGCGCCCGCCGCAGCGCCCGGCGGCTCGGCCGGGAACGCGGACCGCGCCTACGCAGCGCTGGCGCAGGCGTATTTCAACGAAGCGTTTCACGCGAGCCCCGTGGGCGCGACGGCGGCGGGCGTTCACGACTACGACGCGCAGCTCGGCTCCTACGCGAGCGCGGACTACGCGGCGCAGATCGCGCGCGACCATCGCTATCTCGACCAGTTGACCGGAATCGATCCGGCGGCGCTGTCGCCGCGCATCGGGCTCGACCGGCGTATGCTCGAGAACACGCTGCGCGACGACCTGCTGCTCAATGAGACGATGCAGCTGTGGAAGCACCAGCCCGACGGCTACGTCCAAACCGCGAGCGGCGGCGTGTTCGTGCTGATCACGCGCAAGTTCGCGCCGCCGGCGGTGCGCCTGCGTGACGCGATCGCGCGCGAAGAGCAGGTCCCGCGGCTGTTCGCGCAAGCGCGCGCGAACCTCACGGCAGTCGACAAGGACACCGCCACGATCGCGTTCCAGGATGCGACCGGCAGCGTCGCGCTGTTCGAGAAGACGGTCCCGCAGGCGTTCGCCGGCGTGGGCGACGCCGCGACGCGCGCGCGCTTCCGCCGCTCGACCGCTACCGCGATCGCCGCGACGAAAGCCTTCGGGAAATATCTCCAGACGCGCTGGGTGGCGCACCCGTCCGGCACGTACGCGATCGGCGCGGCGAACTACAGCGCGCGGCTGAAGTACGAAGAGGCGATCGACATTCCGCTCGACCGCTATCTCGCGATCGGGGAGAAGGCGCTCGCGCAGACGCACGCCGAGATGGTCGCCACCGCCAAGCGCATCGACCCGCATGCGACCACCGAACAAGTTCTCGCGCGGCTGTACAAAGTGCATCCCACCTCCGCGAACCTCATGGCGGCGGCGCAGGGCGATCTCGTGAAGCTGCGCTCGTTCATCGTCGCGCACCACATCATCGACTTGCCGCCGGACGCCGACATCAAGGTGACCCCGACGCCCGAGTTCTTGCGCGCCACCACCGAGGCGTCGATGGACTCGCCCGGACCGCTCGAGCGCGTCGCGACGCAGGCGTACTACAACGTCACGCCCGTCGACCCGCACGATCCGCCCAAGGTGCAAGAGCAATACTTGGAGTCGTTCAACGACTTCGAGCGGCCGATCATCTCCGCGCACGAAGTGTATCCCGGCCACTTCGTCAACTTCGCGCTCGACAAGCACCTGCCGCTCACGCTCACCGAGAAGCTGCTCACCGCGAGCTCGTTCGTGGAAGGCTGGGCGCACTACGACGAGCAGATGATGGTGGAGCAGGGCTGGGGGAACGGCGACCCGCGCGTGAAGATCATGCAGCTGCGCGAGGCGATCTGGCGCAACGCGCGCTGGGTGGCGGGCGTGAAGATGCACACGCAGGGCATGACGGTCGCGCAGGCCGAGCAGCTGTTCCGCGTGCAGGCGTTCCTCGATCCGGCGAGCGCGCGCGCGGAGGCCAAGCGCGGCACGCAGGACGCGACGTACGGCTACTACACGCTCGGCAAGATGGAGATCCTGAAGCTGCGCGCGGACTACAAGAAGAAGCTCGGCGGTGCGTTCACGCTCGCGCGCTTCCACCACGATCTCCTGCAGTACGGCGATCCCGCGCTGCCGCTGCTGCGCCCGCTGCTGCTGGGCGCGGACGACGACGGCAAGATCCTGCCCGACATGTAGTCGCGGGCGGCCTCACACGCCGGCTGGATCCGGCGTGCGAGGCGCGCTGCGCGGCGTCAGTGGACGATGACGTTGAGGACGGCTTGGCTCGCGCCGGTCGACGAGGTGAAGAAGATCGAGCACGAACCCGACGCGCTGCCGTACGGCGTCACGGTGACGTTCTGCGGGAGCGACACCGGCGACCCGGGCGGCACTCCGGTGAGCGTCAGGAACGCGATCTTCGGCTTGCTGGTTCCGCCGGCGCCTCCGGTGCAGTCGGTCTCGTTGATGCTGACCTGTCCCGCGTTGCCGCTGAAGGTGAGATTCGCTTGCTGCGGGCTTGCGGCGGGCGACGCGAAGTCGAGCGTCGAGGGCGTGATGAACAGCGCGTTGCCGCCGTTCGGGTTCGCGTTCACGGTGATCGGAACGAGCACGGAGCTCGCGCCGTCCACGACCGCGAGCGTGCACGAGCCGACGCCGAGCGGTGCGATGGTGAACGTCTGCGGCGAGGCGCCGCCGGAGCCGCCGATCGCCGCGATGTTCGCGCAGGCGGTCGCGTCGGGCGTGAGCGTTCCGCTCGACGCGGTGACCGTCACCGAACCCGACGTTCCGCCGACGAACACGGTAATCGCGTTCGTGCTCGCGCTGATCGAGGCGCCGGACGCGCCGCCGACCGTGACGCCGAGCGTCGCCGCCTGACTGCCGACGCGCACGACGACGGCGCAGCTGCCGTTGCCCTGCGGCGTGACGGTGTACGTGGCGGGGAGGGACGTGGACGCCGTCGCGAACGTCGCGACCGGCGCGCAGCCGATCGGGTCGATGGCTGGCGCCGGCAGGCCCGACACGTTGCTGCTCACCGTGAACGTCTGCGCGGCGGAGCCGCCGCCGCTGAAGTTGAGCGACGACGGCGAGACGGTGATCGCGGGATTGGCGGGAGGCGTGGGCGTGAACGAACCGCCGCCGCCACCGCCCCCGCCGCCGCCGCATGCCGCGAGCGCACAGGACGCGGCGAGAACGCCGACCAGCGAGCGTATCCGAACGGCCATCAACAGATCCTTCCAAGCATCATGGGATGGGAATGGCGTTCCCGCCGCAACGCCAGGCTCAGTGAACCAAACGTCGCGCGGGGGGTGGGAAGAACGTCCCCTGGCTGATTCGGCGCTAGAACCCGATCAGGCCGCCGGCGATCGGTTCCGTGGTGCCGTCGGAATAGTTGAGCACGCCGGTTCCGGCGATATCGACGGACGCCGTCGCGATCGGGGTCACGGCGGTGACGGCCGCATTCGGGTTCTCGATGATCGACACGGAGAGGCCGCTCGCCGAAAGCGTCGCGGTCTCGACGTAGGTGTAGAGGATGTCCTTGAGCGACAGCGTGCCGCTGCCCGACGGGCCGGTGGCGGTGTAGCCGTACGTCCCGGTGGCCTGGTTGAACGGGTTCGCGCCGCTGATGCCCCAGTTCTGTCCGGTCTGGGTGAGCGCCAGCGTCGTGCCCGCGTAGAACGCGACCGTGACGTTCGCGGTGGAGTTGGCGCCCGACGCACCTTGCGTGGCCGACGTCACGAACGCTTCGCCGGACGTCGTGCTCGCGCTCGTGCCGTAATGCGCGACGGAGCAGGTGACCGTGGCGGACGGCGGCGTGCCGACGCACGTCGCGCCGATGGCCGCGACCGTGGCGCCGGCGGCGGTCTTCGACGCGTTGTCGACCATCGTGAACACCTCTTGGCCGGGGGTGGCGGCGTCGGTGGACGTGGTGGTCTGCAGCGTGAGCGTCTGAACGACGCGGACGCCGCCGCTCGTGTCGTAGCTCGTGATCGTTCCCGAGCCCGTGGTGTCGCCCGGCGACGCCGGCTTGACGACGTTGATGATCTCTTCCGCTTCGAGCGTCGTGCAGACCGGCTCGTAATAGTAGTCGGTGGTCGTCGTCCGCACGCCGGTGGTGCCGTTCGTGGACTGGCTCTGCTTTACGCCGCTGATGCAAGCGCCCGTAGACGTGCCCGTGACCGCGGCGGTCCGGCGGCCGGCGTGGACGATCGCGAACACCCGCCGCACGAGCCCGGCCGGCGTCGGCCCGCCGGGGAGCGCGATCCCGTTCGTGGTGTCGGCGACGAGAATTGCGCTTTGGACGCCGCTGCGCGCGGTGTCGCGGCCGCCCGGGGTTTGAAGCGCGGGAGTGTGCGTGACGGTCGCGTTCGAGCCGCCGCTCGAGCAGCCCGCAAGGCCGACCGAACCGATGAGGAACGCGGCGGCGAGGGCGGCGGGGGCGTGCGGGGTCCTGTTGAGCATCGTTGCGGCGTACGTGCGTTCGGGCGTCTTCCCCTGCGCGGCCCTACATCAAGTATGGGTTCTCGCGGCGCTCTTCCCCGATCGTCGTGGCCGGGCCGTGTCCCGGGACGACCGTGCTGTCGTCGCCGTGTACGAGCAGCTTGCGGCGGATGGACGACACGATGTCGGCCAGCGACGTTCCGCCGAGATCCCAGCGCCCGACCGCGCCGCGAAACAGCGTGTCGCCGGTGAACAGCGTGGTGCGGCCGTCCGATTCCAGCGCGAAGGACGTGGAGCCCGGCGTGTGCCCCGGCGTGTGGATGCAGCGCAGCGCGAGCGCGCCCGCGCGCAGCACGTCGCCGTCCGTCAGGTCGCCGTCGAGCGCGACGACCTGCGGCGGTGTCAGCATGCCGAGCCACATCGCCTGCTGCGCGAGCGTTCCGTACAGCGGGAGGTCGGCGTGGTGGAGCATTCCT
>JAXDMB010000471.1:0-5320 GCA_034666325.1 Vulcanimicrobiota bacterium | reverse complement strand
TATCCGCTCACGCGATGCATCGACGCCTGACACGCGCCCGACGGCAAGTTGATCGAGAACGTTTTCGTGTCGACCGTGAACGCGAGGTTCTTGCCTGCGTCGGCGGATTGAAGCTGGCACTCCTTCCAGTTCTTCACCACCCAGGATCCGACGCTCTCGTAGATGCCCGGTGCCGATCCGTCGCGGACGGCGATCTTCACCGCCCAGTAATCGAGCACGAGCGCGACGTTCAGACCGAGCCGAAAGTACACGGTGAGGGGACCGACCTGCGCGCCCGGCGCGGCGGACCACGTCGCGATCTGCGTGCCGTCCGTGCCGTTGTTGTGGAAGAGCGTCATCGTCGCGTGACCGTCGGTCTTGTTCGTGAGGTACACCTGGGCCGACACGCGATCGACCGGATTCATCGGCGTGTTGCAGCCGCCCGATCTCAAGTTGATCGCGAAGTTTCGGGTGTTGACCGTGAAGGTGAGGTTCTGGCCGGCGTCGGCGCTTTGCAACTGACACTCCTTCCAGTCGCTGAAGCGAAACACGCCGCTGCTCTCGTAGAGCCCGGGCGTCGAGCCGCCGGTCACGTGGATCTCGCACGCCCAGTAGTCGAGCACGGTGAACGACCCGAAGCCGGTGTTGAAATGGACCGTCAGCGGGCCGACACGCTGGCCGGGCGCGGCCGTCCACGTGGCGCTTTCCGTACCATAGTCTTTATTATTGTGCCAGACCGAGATCGCGGCGGTCCCGTCGGTCGTGTTCGTGATATAGACCTGAGCGGTTCGTGGCGTTGACATGTGCTCTACCTTCCGGATGGATTGCGCGATGTGGACTTCGTCGAGGCGCGCAGGGGTCGGCAAGTCGCGTCTGCGCGGGCAGCCGTCGGGCATGACGCCGCCACCGCTCGCAATGGCACGTGCGGTCTATGCGGGATACCGGTTCCACGGCGACGACATCGATCAGACGCCATCGAATCGGCGGCGAACTTCCTGCGAGCGCGGTTCATCGCTCGCCGTGCTCTCGTCTGAACCCCACAGACGCCATGACCATCCCCGCTACGGACCGAGAAATTCGGTCGTCTCGCTATCTTAGCAAGAGAGCGAAATTGCCCTTGGCCGGCGCCTGCGATTGAACACGATATGACGTTAGACGTCCGGTCGAGGGACCCGGATACGGCCATTGAACCAGTCTGAGCGGCAGAAGTGCAGAGCATGCGCCACCGCTCCGGGACGATGAAACAACCCTCCGGCGCGACGCCGCGAGGGCTGCTTCATGTCCTCGTCCGCGCTTACGCGCGCGACGTCGGGATCAGAACTGGAACCTCAGGCCGCTCGAGAAACCTTGCAGTCTTCCGCCCGTGTAGCAGTGCGGTCCCACGCCGCTCACCGGCGGCGTCACCGTCGGGTCGAACGCGGTGATCGGGCTGCCGTCGTGGCAGTCGGTGGTGAGGCCGCGCCCGCCCGCGCCGAGATCGTAGTGCGCGTCGGGATGGTTGAGCGTCAGCGCGTAGTCGACGTACCACGAGAAGTGGCGGTCGAGGTTGCGCTTGTAGGCGATCGTGTAGAGATTCGCCGAGTTGTCCGGATTCGCGCCGGCGAGCGGCGTGTTGTGCTGCGGAAGATCGCCGCGCGACGCGTTCGCGTGCGCCCAGCCGAAGTTCACGTTGCTGTTCTTGTCGAGCCCCTGCGTCAGCGCGAACCAGTACCCGCTGCGCGTGCGCTCGTCCTGGAACTGCAGCGCGTTGGGGATGTTGCGCTGCAGTTCTTCGTAGATCGCGTTGAGCGTCGTGTTCTTGTTGAGCGCCCACTGGAAGCCCGTCTTCCACGCCTGCTCGTCCGCGATGTCGCGCGGGTCGCCGGCGAGATCGCCGGAGCGGTTCACGCTCTTGTGGATCTCGTACGCGGCGGTCCAGTAGAACCGCTTGTTGGGGTTCGTCCATGTGCCGGCCACGCTGTACGCGGAGCCGAACGAACCGTCGTTGCACAGCGGCGCTCCCGCTCCGCTGCCCGGCGCGTTGCCGCCGGCGCAGCCGACTTCACCCGACGCGACGATTCCGTTGTCGGACGACCGGTTCTGCCCGGGCGCCGCCAGCAGGCTGAGCGTCACCGGACCCCACGAGCCCGGTGAATCCCACCAGATCGCGTGATCGAGCCGCGTGCCGAACTCGACGCGGTTGTCGCCGCCCGAGTTGCCCATGATCACCGAATAGTCGCCGAGCTCGCCGCTGAACGGGTTCATGCGCTGCGTCGCGTTCTTGTACGGCGCGTCGCTCTTGCCGACGCGGAACGTGCCCATCGGCGTCGAGAGCCCGAGGAAGCTGTTGCGCGACGTCAGCGCGCCCTTGACGACGTTGTCGTTGTTGGAGTTCGTGTACACCGTGCCGGCCGTCGACGAGATGTCGAGCTGCGTCTCGAGCTGGTACACGACGTTGCTCTTTTTCCCGAGCTTGTGCAGCCCGCGAACGCCGATGTACGAGAGGTTCGTCGAGACGCCGGTCTGATAGCTGGTGTTCCCGATCGGCGAGTCGCCCGACGACGGGTAGAATTTCTGAAGGCCTTTGGTGGTGTGGTCGATCGACAGGTCGAGGTTTCCGTACAGCTGGACCTCGTCCGACCCGCCGTTGGTGAACGTCAGCGTGTCGCCGGGCTTGCGCTGAATGTAGGTTCCGGCCTGGGCCGCCGCGCCGGGCGGCGGGCCGCGCCGCACGGGCGGCGGTGGCGCCGCCTGCTGCGCCTGCAGCTTGTCCAGTTGCGCCTTCACCGCGTCCAACTGGGCCTGCAGCGCTTGGATCTGCGCCTTGGTGTCCGACGCGTCGTCGGCCAAAGCAACGCTCGTCGTCCCTAAAACGAGGGCGAAGACGAGCACGGTGAGCTTCTTCATATGAGAGGGCACTCCAGTACCTCACACGGAGGTATTTTGGATGTGGTATACCACCGACCGGTACCACGACTGACAGATATATCCTTTTAGGCGCTCGCCCGTCCCCGGCGATTCCTTGACTCGCGATCGCCGTGGAAGCGTCCCGACGCTAGTGCGACCGCGTCGCGCGCAGGCCGAACGACGCTAGTCCGGCGGCTGGGTCGACGGCCCGGCGAGGACGGCGAACGCGATCGGGGCCTGCACGGGCGCGTACTGCAGGTCGCAGATCGAAGCGTTCACGAACAGCGTGCCGCCATGCCGCTCCTGGCCGTAGCCTTCATGGATGTGGCCGAACACGTGCGCCCCCACGCGACGCGCCTGCACTGCCGCGAGCAGATACGGGCACCCGACGTGCTCGCCGTCGTGGGCAGTCCGGTCCAGAATCCCGCGCGGCGGCCCATGCGTCACCAACACGTCCACCTCGGCGGGAATCTTCGCCCAGGTCGCGGTCGCGTCGATGCCACGGTCGAGCTTCGGAAAGTTGAACGCCCAGTCGAGAAACCACGGCTGCCAAGGCGAGCCGTAAAACGTCACGCCGTCAACGATCGCAGGCTGGTCGACGAGCCACGTGATTCCATAGCCTTCGAAGAGCGAACGACACCCGTCCGGATCCGTCTGCGCGCCGAAGTCGTGATTCCCGGGAATCGCAACGACCGCACGAAACCGGGCGCGCAACGCGCCGAGCCAGCGCGCGGCACGCTCGAGCTCGCCGCGCGACCCCTTCATCGTCAAGTCCCCGGCATGCACGAGAACATCCCCGTCGGGAATCACAACGCGCTCCGCACGATTGTGCGTATCGGAGATCGCAACGAGCTTCACTCGACCACTATCCGCTCACGTGTGTTTTTTCAAAGAGGGGTACACGCTGTGCTCCGGATCCCACCAAAGCAAATAGACGAGCGGACCTTCAAGGACGCCCCACACGCGTTTCTTGTTGGTCAGGCGGATCGTCAGCACCTCATCGGCTCCGCCCTGCCAGTCGTCCTCGAGACATTTCTGCGCTTCTTTGCACATTCCGCCGACGTCGCAATGGTGATTGTGCTTCTTCGCCTCTACGAGAATCGAGCTCCACGTCATCGACTCGAGCGCTTTGAAATGCTCGATGACCTGCTGCATGTCGCCGCGTGTTATCGCTGCCCAGCCGAACGGTGACTTCATTCGCATGTTGCTGAGCCGCCACGCCGGCTGCATGTCCATGATGGAGCGCGGCTCGGCCGCGAGTTTGGGCAACTTTTCCGGCTGTTCCAGCGCGCCCGCGCGCGGAATCTTATTGAAAGAGGGCTCGTGCTTGGCACGCGCCCTCTTGTCGTTGGCCATCTTACTATTTAGAGGCCGCTGTAGTATTCGGCCATCGAGGCGTGCGAGATGACCGCGTTGCTGCGCGCGCCGGCCGGCAGTGAGCCGCGCGCCTCCCGCCACGGATCTTCCGTATGCGTGAGGTCGGACAGCCACTGGGAGTGCTTCGCGCCGTAGAACTCGAGGACGGCCTCGATCGTGTCCCGTGCGGCCTGGTCGAGCGTTCCAGCATTCCCATTGACGGTGCTGACGGTGAACTGACCGCGATGGCGATCGTAGAGCTCGGGCGCGACCGGA
Organism: Vulcanimicrobiota bacterium; assembly: GCA_034666325.1. GTDB lineage: Bacteria > Vulcanimicrobiota > Vulcanimicrobiia > Vulcanimicrobiales > Vulcanimicrobiaceae > Vulcanimicrobium. Next base: position 823 of record JAXDMB010000471.1, on the reverse strand, counting down.
CCGTTCGCCCAAGCCTGAAACTCGTCGCGAACCATCGGGCGCTCGTCCCACACCAGCGACCAGGCTTGGCAGTAGTAGACGAGCTTCTGGAGCTTCATCGCGGGTGTCGAGCCGAGACGGCCAAGGATGTATTCCGCGACATCGGTCGAGTGGGGCATCGTCGTTCCTCCTTCCTGTCGGTGTGCAGTGCGTATTGGCACCCTGCGTCTGCGCCCGCCTCTAGTGTTTGAACGCGTGGCGAAGGCTTGGCCGTTTCGGCGGTTGATTGCTCGACGGTCTTCCGTATTCTTCGGTGCCCGTCGTTGCTCACGCCAATCACTCGCAGCGAACGAACACACGTTCGATATCCGCTCCCCACATCCCGCCCCCGCGTTCGCGAAATTGACGCCGCCCCCGTTGCTCGTGGTACGCCGGTGGGATATAGTGGGTCAAAATGGATCGCAGTGGGGCGTAGTGGGGATCCGACGTTGGATCGTCCGCTATTCACGGGTTCCGTCGAACACAGCCTTGACGACAAGGGTCGCCTCGTCGTGCCCGCCCGTTTCCGCGAGCGTCTGGGCGCCGGATTTTTTCTGACCATCGCCGAGCCGGACCCCTGTCTCGCGCTCTACCCCGCCTCCACCTGGAGCGATTTCTGCGCGCGCATGGAGGCGGCGCCCAACAAAGACGCGCGCTACCGCGCGTACGTGCGCCACATCTTCGCGCACACCGAGGAGCTGAGCACCGACGCGCAAGGCCGCCTCGTGATCCCCGCCGCGCTGCGCGCGTACGCCGAGATCGACAAGGACGTCGTGTCGATCGGCTCGCTCACGCGCGTCGAGGT
>JAXDMB010000470.1:0-5059 GCA_034666325.1 Vulcanimicrobiota bacterium | reverse complement strand
AATCGCAGGGCGCCGTGCCGTCCGGGCAGACGCTGATACGGTTTGCGACCGCCGGTGCGCCGGATTTCCAAACGGTCTCGTACCTGATCGTGCTCAACACGAGCGGGAACGGTCACCAGCCGCTGGCGCAGCGCTACAACAGCGACTACAACGACTGGTCGTACGTCTTCTTGGTCGGCGGCGGCCGCGGATACGCGGACGCGCCCGTGCTCGAGCAAGTGTATCAGGACGCGGCACCCGGCGGCTACCGGCCGTTCCCGGTGCAGTATGCGCCGCAGGCCGTGATGCTACGGACCGCGGTCGCGAACGCGAACGTCCAGTTCGGATTCGACATTCAGTTCGACCGCTGCGCCGTCGATCGCGCGCCGCCGTCCGGAACAGCGACGCCGTCTCCGGCACCCTCACCATCGATGTCGGCCTCACCGAATCCCGGTCGCGTCTGCCCCCCGTTCGCGTACGACCAATCGAATTGGAAAGTGAGCCTCTTCACGGTCGACCGCGCCGGATCGGTGATCGACTCGCTCAGCCCGACGAGCGCAACGGCGTCCGACTACAGTTTCGGGCTCGACACGTCGCTGCTGGTGCAGACGAACGACTTCAAACCGCGCACGAACACGAGCGTCCAGAACCTCGCCGCGCAGATCGTAGGAGTCGAGGTGTTCAGCACGCCGTAGTTCGCCGCCGCGAGAAGCGGTCGCGTATCGGCTTCGGCGTGAGCGGAACGCCAGGCCGGCTTGACGAACGCAAAGCCGTTGCAGCATTGCTCCGTGCGCTCCGATTCCGGGGGTGTAAGCGACATGAAGATCAGCCGCCGTGTCGTGCTCGGAACCGCAGCCGCGTGCATTTTTTTACTCCGCAGAGCATGCGCGGGCTGCTGACGGCTCAGGTGGTCCTGTTGCTGTTCGTTCGCTGTGCGCCGCGCTGATGGCGCGCGGCTTTCGTTGACCCTGCCTCGTTAGCGGTCGACTTCGCCGAACACCGGGTCGAGCGATCCGATCATCACGACCATGTCGGCGATCAGCTCGCCGATCGTGATCTTCTTCAGCACTTGGAGGTTGTACAGCGACGGCGGGCGGGTTCGCACGCGCCACGGGCGGTTGTCGCCGTTCGAGACGACGTAGTAGCCGAGCTCGCCGCGGGGGCCTTCCACGGCTTGGTAGACGTCGCCGGGCGGGACGCGAAACGACTCCGACACCAGTTTGAAGTGATGGATCAGCGCTTCCATCGACAGCGCGATCGTCTCTTTGGGCGGCGGCGCGAACTTCGTGTCGGGGATCTGCCACGCGCCCGGCGCGTCGAGCTCCTTGCGCACTTGGCGGATGATGCGCATCGCTTCGTCCATCTCGTCCAGGCGCACCAAAAAGCGCGCGTACGCATCGCCTTCGGTGCGCACCGGGATGTCGAACTCGTACCGCTCGTAACCGCTGTACGGCATCGCCTTGCGCACGTCGTACGCGATGCCGGTCGCGCGCAGCGGCGCGCCGGTGAGGCTCCAGGCGACCGCGTCTTCGGGCGAGATGATGCCGACGTCGATCATGCGGTCCTGCAGGATCGGGTTCTTCTGCAGCAAGCGGCGCACGTCGCGCATGCGGTCGTCGTACATGTCGATGAACGCGTCGAGCCGGCCGAGAAAGCCCTGCGGCAGATCCTGACCGACGCCGCCGACGCGAATGTAGTTCGGGTGCATCCGCGCGCCGCCCGACATCTCGAACAGGTCGAGGATGCGCTCGCGGAGGTCGAAGCAGTAGAAGAATCCGGTCAGCGCGCCGAGGTCGATCCCGCCCGTGCCGAGCCACACGCAGTGCGACGCGATGCGCGACAGCTCGCTCACCAGCACGCGAATCTGCTGCGCGCGCGGCGGAATCTGAGCGTCGATGCCGAGCAGCTTCTCCACCGCGAGGTAGTAGCACAGCGCGTTGGTGAGCGGTGAGAGATAGTCCATCCGCTCGATCACGGTGGACGCCTGCGACCAGAACAGGTTCTCGGCGCTCTTCTCGATGCCGGTGTGCAGGTAGCCGATCTCCGGGATCGCCTTCGTGACGATCTCGCCTTCGATCTCGGTAATGATCTGCAGCACGCCGTGCGTCGACGGGTGCTGCGGCCCCATCGAGAGCACCATGCGGCTGTCGGTCTGCTCGATCACGTCGACGGCGTATCCGCCCGCGGCCGCTTCGGGCGCCACGCTCGACATCGTCACTTCGTGTCGTCCTTCTGCTGGTTTAGGTCGTGCGGACGCTCCGCGAGCTGCTCCGCCGTCGCGGCGCCGCCGGTCATCGCGCCGCCGGGTGTCTTGCCGCTCTGCGCCGTCGCGGCGAGATCCGCCGCGCCGTGGAACTCGTTGCGCCCGCGCGCCTGCGCGATCTGCTTCTGCAGCGCAGCCGCGGTTCGGCCGGACGCCGGCGTGCCGGCCGCGACGTTCGATTTCAGCGCGAATGACGGACGCGGCGTGCGTTCGTGCGCGACGCCGCGCAGCGGGTAGTCCTTGCGCAGCGGGTAGCCTTCCCAGTCGTCGGGCATCTGGATGCGGCGCAGATCGGGGTGGCCGGAAAAGCTGATGCCGTAGAGGTCGAATATCTCGCGCTCGGCCCAGTCGGCGCTCGGCCAGAGGTCGGTAACCGTCGGAACGACCGGGTCGTTTTCCGTGACGCCGCACAGCACGCGCACGCGCTCGGGCGTACCGACTTCGGCGACGCTCGCGATGCGAGCCGGCAATTTCAGCAGGTGGTACACCACGTCGAAGCGCGCGGGCTCGCGGCCCGGATAGTCGACGCCGCCGATGTCGAGCAGCATCGCGAAGCCGTCGTTCTGAAGGCCTTCGAGGATCGCGCGGATCTCGGCCGGCGTGACGCGGATGATGCGCGCGTCGGCGATGTCGGGACGTACCGCGGTGGGGTCGAGGGCGGTCGCTCCGGCCGGCGGCGCTTGCGATGACGGCAATGTATCGTTCCTAAGCTAGGCTCGCGCGAGGATGCCGCCGCGGCCGCCTTGTTTGATCTGCTGCTGGATGAGGTTGACGGCGTAGAGCAAGCCGTCGGGCGTGGGCGGGCAGCCGGGCACGTAGACGTCGACTGGGATGATCGTGTCGACGCCCTGGACGATCGCGTAGTTGTCGAACACGCCGCCGCTCGACGCGCAGGCGCCCATCGAGATCACCCACTTCGGGTCGGCCATCTGGTCGTACAGGCGCTTCACGATGGGGCCCATCTTGCGCGAGACGCGGCCCGACACGATCATGAGGTCCGCCTGGCGCGGCGACGCACGGAACACTTCGGAGCCGAAGCGCGCCATGTCGTACTCAGGCGCGGTGGCGGTCATCATCTCGATCGCGCAGCAGGCCAAGCCCATCGTGAGGGGCCACACGCTGGACGCCTGGGCCCAGCGGGCCACCGAGTCGACCGTCGTGAGGAGAAAATCGCCGCCGCTGTTGCCGCCTAGCGCCACTGGAAACCGCCTCTCTTCCACACGTACGCATACCCGATCGCGAGCACGATCACGAAGATCAGCATCTCGAGCAGACCGAAGACGCGCAGCGCGTGCATCTGCACGGCCCAGGGATAGAACGACGCCGCTTCGACGTCGAAGATCACGAACAGCATCGCGATGAGGTAGAACCGCACCGGGAAGCGGCCGGAGACGTCGGAGGTCGGTTCGACGCCGCACTCGTACGCTTCGGACTTCACCGCGTTGGGCTTCTTGCGGGCCATCAATCCCGGCAAGAGACAGAATCCCAGGGATGCCGCGAACGCGACGGCGAGATAGATAGCGACCGGACCGTAGGGAGACATCGACTTGACAGTATACACGAACCTGACCCGGCGCGCCTCCGTCATCGGTCTGGTTGCGGCCGGAACGATCGCTCTCATGGGTGCGAAAGGCTGCGAGAATCCCAACGGGCAGGGCGTGACCGACACCGGCACCATAACCGGCCGGCTGCTCGACGCGAAGACGCAGCAACCGATCAACTCGGCGACCGTCGCCGTCGGTGCGCAGGCGGTGCGGCTGAGCGCCAGCGACGCGGGCGGGTTCACGCTCACGGTGCCGACGGGCACCCAGACGGTCGACATCAACGCGATCGGCTACGTGCCCGCGCACCTGCGCGTCGTGGTCCACAAGAACCAGCCCAGCTGCATCACCGAGGCGTGCGCGCCGTACGGCCTGGAGCCGCAGACCGGGCTCTGAGCTTCGAGCGACCGCTATTCATCGGCGGCCATGGCTCATAAGGACTATGGGCCCTTTCGCCGAGCCTCGTGCCGGAGATACAATAAGGGCCGTTGCCGTTCGCGGCGCTACGGGTTCGACGAAGAGGGGTGTCTTGAGATGCGAATTTTGCGTATCGCCATCGTGCCGGCGCTTGTGTCGGTATTGATCGGCGTTCTCACCGGGTGCGGACACCGCGGCAGCATGCACGCGCTGCCTCCCACGGCCGGCGCGGGCAACGGCAACGTCTTGGGCGCGGTGCGCAAACCGCGCACGATCAACGAAGCGGCGTATCCGAACGCGGTTATCGCCGACACTCCGCTTGCCTTCTACCGGTTGAACGATGCCGGCAGCACGATGTCGGATTCTGGCGCGAACGGTTTGAACGGCTCGTACGGGACTTCAGTCGGGCACAACGCAGGATCGCTCGTCCCCAATACGATCGATCCCGCGGCCGCCTTCCCGGGCGGCGCGTGGAGCGCGAACGCGATCGGGACGGTAGCGCACTCCACGACGCTGCAGCCGGCCAACATAGCGCTCGAAGCTTGGGTGTCAGAAAAAAGCGTGAACAGCGGCGGCTACGTCGATCTCGTATCGTACGGACCGCAGAGCGCCGGACAAGCGTACTCCCTGCAGCTCAGCCCGACGAACACGATCTCGGGATTCGTCGCGGTCACCAACTCGCCCGGATATTCGCAGTTCACCGGCTCGACAGTGCTGACGCCCGGCACGGCGTACCACGTCGTGCTGGCATACGACGGCACGGCTCCCAAGCTCTATGTCAACGGCAAGCTCGAAACGGGCACGGCCGACGGGGCGACGAGCGGCGGCGCGCTCGGCTACGGCGGCGTCGGCACGACAT
>JAXDMB010000469.1:0-11394 GCA_034666325.1 Vulcanimicrobiota bacterium | reverse complement strand
TCGGCGGCGCGCGCCGGCGACGCCGGGAACGACACGGTCGCGACGGCGGCGGCCGCGGCAAGGGCAAACAGACGCAGCGCTGGCGATCGGCTCATGCGATCACCTACGCGACGAGCGCGCCCGTGTTTCAGACGCTCGGGTAGACGCTGGTCTCGAACGTGCCCGTCGGTTCGCTGAACGGGATGATGCCGCTGGAGCGCTGCACCTGTCCGCCCAGCGACGACAGCGTCTCTTCGAGGCGCTCGTAGCCGCGGTCGATGTACTCCAGGCCGATGATCTCCGTCTCGCCGACCGCCGCCAAGCCCGCGAGCACCAGCGCGGCGCCGGCGCGAATGTCGGGCGCTTCCACCGGCGCGCCCGAGAGCTGTCCGACGCCTTTGACGAGCGCGGTGTTGTTGTCCATCGCGACGCGCACGTCGGCGCCCATGCGCACGAGCTCGTTGACGTACGAGAAGCGCGCGTTGAAGATCGACTCCTCGACGACGCTCACGCCGGGCGCCGTGCACAGGAACGACAGCATCTGCGGCTGCAGGTCGGTGGGAAAGCCCGGGTGCGGCGCGGTGACGACGTCCGTGCCGCCCTTCACCGTGTCCGCTTGCACGCGAATCCAGTCGTCGCCGTTGGTCAGCTTCACGCCGCACTCGCCGAGCGAGAGCTGCAGCGCGAGGACGTCGTCGGGCTTCGTCTTGCGCACCGTGACGTCGCCGCGCGTGATGGCACCCGCCAGCAGCAGCGTTCCGGTCGCGATGCGGTCGGGAATGATCTCGTACTCCACGCCGTGCAGCTCCGGCACGCCGGTCACGCGGATCGTGTCGCCGCCTTGGCCCGCGATCTTCGCGCCCATCGCGACGAGGAAGTTCGCGAGGTCGACCACTTCGGGCTCCATGGCGGCGTTATAGATCACCGTGTCGCCGTCGGCCGTCACCGATGCGAGCATCGCGTTCTTGGTCGCGCCGACCGACGGCATGCGGAACTCGATGTCGCCGCCGTGCAGGCGCGCGTTGCGCGCGCTCGCGATCAAATAGCCGTGCGCGACGGAGACGTCCGCATCCAGTGCACGGAAGGCCGCTTCGTGCATGTCGGTCGCGCGCGTGCCGAGTACGCAGCCGCCGGGAAGCGGAACTTCGGCGCGGCCGAAACGGCCGAGCAGCGGTCCGCACAGATCGAACGACGCCGCGAGCTTGCGCACGAGCGTGTACGGCGCGCGCGCCTTGTTGACGTTGCCCGCGTCGATCGTGATCGTGTTGCGGCCCTGCAGCGACAGGCGCGCGCCGAGCGCTTCGAGCAGCGACCACATCACTGACACGTCCGTGATGCGCGGCACGCGGTGCAGCGTCACCTTGCCGCGCGCGAGCAGCGCGGCGGCCATGATCGGCAGCGCGGCGTTCTTCGCGCCTTGCACTTCGACGCTGCCTTCGAGGCGAGCGCCGCCGACGACGCGCAGCGTCGTGTCGAGACGGTCCAGGACGTTCATGCGACGCTCCAACCGGCGAGCGGTTCCAGCGGAAAAGTGCGGGCGTCGTGCGGTCCGCCCGTGAACGTCGCCTGCAGCCGGCCGTCCGCGGCGACGCCGATCTGCACGGTGAACGCGCGCGTGCCGCCGTCCTCGCGCAACCGCGCGCGAGCGCTTTCCGCCTTACCGGCGTACCGGCCGCCGTCGACGTCCACGAACCGAATGTTCCCGTCCGGATAGAATCCGAAGGCGAACGGCCCCTCGGCCGTCGTCCCGCGCACGATCTGCGTCGTGGCTTCGGCCGACTCGGTGATGTAGCGCGGTATCGCGTCGGGATCGGGCGGCGGCTCGGGCGGCCGGTCGGGCGGCGGTCCGAACAGCGGCGCCGCCGCGTTGGGCGCGGGCGGCGGCTGCACCGAGCGGATCACGACGCGGCGCGGCGCGGGATACGGCCTCGGCTGGGGCTCGCCGCCGCGCGCGCGCGGCGGCTCGTGGACGTGCGGCGCGTCGATGACGATCTCGGTCTCCACCCCGAAGGCCGGCTCCGGCGGAAGCGCCTGCACGGGCTCGGGCTCGCGCACGGGGACCGGCTCGGGTGCGCGGTGCCCGGCAGGCGCGGCGTGGTTGCGCGCCAGGGCGACCTCGAGATCGGAGAGCGGCGGCGCGGGCGGGAGCGCTTCCGCCTGAGCGGCTGCCTGCGACTCGGGTGCGGCTTGCGGCTCGCCGTCGCCGATCTCCGTGCGGCGGCCGCGCTCCATCACCCACAGGCACAGCCCGAGTGCAGCGAGTTGGACCCCGACCGCGGCCACGAAGACCCAGAGCGGCGTGCGTCTCATTCCAGCTCTCGCTTCGTCACGGATCGCGATGTATCTTAGCGGCGGTTGCGCATATCCGGGGTACGAGCGGACCGTAGCCGGAGGAACACACGTGCAACGCAGCATCATCGCACCCGCCGAACGCGTCACGAACCTGCGCTGGGGGATCGCATTCATCCTCGGCTTCGGGGTCCTGATCAACTACATCGACCGCGGTGCGCTGTCCGTGGCGTCCAAGCCCCTCCACGACGAGCTCGGCCTCGGGCCGGCGGAGTTCGGGTACCTCAGCAGCGCGTTCTTCGCGGTCTATGCGTTCTCGCAGATCCCGATCGGCTACATCCTCGACCGGTACGGCGTCACGGTGGTGTCGCGCATCGCCGCGTTCCTGTGGAGCATCGCCTCGATGTGCACAGCGATCGCGCCCAATTTCGCGACGATCTACGCGGCGCGGCTGTTCCTCGGCCTGGCCGAGGCGCCCACGTTCCCGGCCAACGCGAAAGCCGTCGGGTACTGGTTCCCGCGCCACGAGCGCGGCCTCGCGACGTCGCTCTTCGACGCCGCGGCGAAGCTCTCGAACGCCATCGGCGTCGCGTTCACCGCGTACCTGCTCGTGATCTTCGGCTGGCGCGGCATGTTCTGGTGGACCGCCGGGCTCAGCGTGATCTTCTTCGTGCTGTTCTACGTGTTCTATCGCAACCCGAGCGAGGACAAGCGGCTCACGCATGCCGAGGCGCAGTACATTCGCGAGGGCGGCGGCGAGCCCGAGACGCCCGCGGGCGAGCGCACGCGCGGCGCGAGCTTGGCATACCTGATCGCGCAGCCGAAGATCTGGGGGCTGACGATCGGTTTCGCCGCGTACGGGTATCTGTTCGCGTTCCTGCTGACGTGGCTGCCCACGTATCTGCAGAGCACGTTCGGCGTCAACATCCTCAAAGCGGGCGGGTACGTGTTCCTGATCTGGGGCGTCGGGACGCTGACCGATCTCATCGTGGGCGGCTGGCTCGTGGACTACCTCATCAAGCGCGGCGCCGATGCCAACCGCGTGCGCAAGACGGTGCTGATCGTGGGGCTCGTGATGGGCTTCGCCGTGATCGGCGCGGCGTACACCAAGGACATCAACATCGCGGTCACGTGGATCACGATCGCCGTCGCCGGCATCTCGTTCCACGCGCCGGTCGGATGGTCGATTCCCGCGCTGATCGCGCCGCGCAACAGCACGGGGCAGGTCGGCGGGATCATGAACTTCCTCAACAACGTCGCCGGCTTCTTCGCGCCGACGATCACCGGCATCATCGTCGCGCGGACCGGCTCGTTCAACAACGCGCTGATCACGGCGGCGCTCGTGCTGATCATCGGGATCATCTCGTACACCTTCGTCCTCGGCCGCATCGAGAAGATACCGGAGCCGGCCGGCAGCCGCGCGTGACGCGACGCGACCGGCCGTCACCGCCGCGCTTTCGGTGAGAGACGTTGCCTGAAGCCGCGCCGGTCGTGGTGGGCGTGGATCTCGGGACGTCCGCGGTGAAAGTGCTCGCCACGACCGCGGGCGGGCGCGAGATCGCGGCCGGGTCGGAGTTCTACGGGCTCGAGACGCCGCACGCCGATTTCGTCGAGCAGGACGCGGACGTGGTGTACCGCGCGACGATGCACGTGCTGGCGCAGGTGCTCTCCGACGTGCGCATGCGCGGCAGCGACGTCGTCGCGATCGGTTTCTCGAGCGCGATGCACGGCGTGCTGTGCGTGGACGACGCGGGCGAGCCGCTGTCGCACGTGATCACGTGGATGGACCGCCGCTCGCACGCGATCGCCGACAAATGGCGCGCGGACGGCAACGGGTCGGCATTGTACGCGCGCACCGGCGCGCCGATGCACCCGATGCTGCCGGTCGCGAAGCTGCGCTGGCTCGCCGAGAACGACCGCGACCTGTTCGCGAAGACGCGCCGGTTCGTCGGCCTCAAAGAGCTGTTCATCTTCCGGTGGACCGGCGAATGGCTGGTCGATCACGGCATCGCGTCGGCCACCGGCATGCTCGACCTGCGCACGCGCGACTGGTTTCCGCTCGCGCTGGACCTCGCGCAGATCGAGCCGGACCGCCTGTCACGGCTCGCGTTTCCGTCAACCGCTCTGCGCACGTTCCGGCCCGCGATCGCGCGCGAGCTCGCGCTCGGCGAAGCGACGGCCGTCGTGCTGGCCTCGTCGGACGGGCCGCTCGCGAACATCGGCGTGGGAACGGCTCCGCACGGCGACGTCGCGCTGACGCTGGGAACGTCGGGCGCGGTGCGCATTCTTTCCGATCAGCCGATCCTCGACTCGCGCGGCCGCACCTTCTGCTATTGCGCGGACGACACGCACTATGTCGTCGGCGGACCGACCAGCGCCGCGGGCGCGTCGCTCGACTGGATCTTCGCGCTGCTGCTCGACGAGATCCCCAAAGAAGAGCGCTTCGAGCGCGCCGCGGAGCTTGCCGCGCGCGTCGCGCCGGGCGCCGACGGCCTCGTGGTGCTGCCGTTCTTCGGCGGGGAGCGCGCACCGTACTGGAACAGCGCGCTGCGCGGCGCGTTCGACGGTCTCGACCTCGCGCACGACCGGCGCATGATCCTGCGCGCCGCGTTCGAGAGCGTCGTGTTCGGCGTCTACGCCGTTTACGAGGTGATGCGCGAGCACGCGCCGGACGCGAAGCGGCTACTGCTGAGCGGCGGCCTCACCAAAGCGCCGCTGGTGCGCGAGCTGCTCGCCGACATCTTCGGCCTCGCAGCCGTGCAGCCGCGCGAGCAGGAAGCGTCGGCATTTGGCGCCGCGCTCCTCGCCGCGCAAGCGGTCGGCCTCGTGCCGGACGCCGCGTCCGCCGCGCGCGCGGCCGGCTACGACGCGCCGACCGAACCGAACCGCGACAACGCGCTCGCGTACCGCAAAGCGTTCGACAAGTACCGCCGGTACGTCGACGCGCACTTGCCGCTGGTCAGCTGACGGTGTCGTGCCGCGGCGGCGGGCTGAGGAACGCGTTGAGCGCGTACCAGAAGCGCTCGCGGTTGTAGCCGAGCACGAGCGAGTGCGCGGAGCCGGGCAGCACGACGTATTGTTTGTCGCGGTTCGCGAGGCGCTCGAAGAAGCCGATGAGATCTTCTTCGGTCGAGATGCCGTCGTACTCGCCGCGCGCCATCAACACCGGCACGTGCAGCTTTTCCGGGTCCACCAGCGGCAGCTTCGACACCATGTCGAGATACGTGCCGGTCGGAACGGAGCCGCCGAACTTCGCCTCCGCGTCCGCGAGCGCGTCGCCCACGGCCGGATCGGCCGTTCCCGCTTTGTCGCGCGTGAAGATGCTGCGGTAGAGCTCGCGCGTCGCGGGCCGCACATTGTGCGCGCGGTAGAACTCGACGTCTTTCGCGCGGTTCGCGAGCGTCGGCGATCCCTTACCCGTCCACGTGTAGGCCGACAGCGCGAGCCGGTCGACGGCATCCGGCACGGCGACCGCGTACGCGGCCGCGCGAATGCCGCCGGACGACTCGCCGAAGAAGTGCGCGCTGCGGCGCCCGGTCTCGCGGCGCACGACGTCCATCCCCGCGCGCAAATCCTCGACACCGCTCGCGATGTCGGAATTGCCGCTCGTTCGATCCGATCGCCCGTAGCCTTCGTGATCCATCGTCCAGACGTCGAATCCGTAGCGCGCGAACGCGTCCATCATCGAGTAGCCCGTTCGACCCGGCACGGCGAGATCGAACGTGGACCGTCCGCTCATCGACGAGCCGTGGACGAGGAACAGCACCGGCAGCGCGGCCGCTCCCGTCACCGGCGCGCCGAGCCGTTTGCGGTACATGTACAGCTTGACCGCGCCTTTGCGCGCCCAGTACTCGCTGCTCCAGAGCGCGGGCGGCGCCGATTGGGCGGACGCGCGCGTCGCGGCCGCGCCTGCGAGCAGCGCCGCGGCGCCGAGGGACGTTCCGAATCGAGCGCGCTTCATGCCCGCGTCTACGCCCCGCGGCGGCTGCGACCTCTGTCAGAGCGCGGCAACCCCGCCGGTGCGGCGGCGGTCGTCGCACGGGTATGACCGCGAACCGGCCGGCGACGGCGAAGCTCCATGACTGACGCGCGCGGACGGGGGCCCGTGTACGTGGCGCTCGTCGTCCTGGCGCTCGTGTGGGGCTACACGTGGGTCGGCATCAAGGTCGCGACGCAGGACGCGTCGCCGTACGTCGTCGCGGGCGCGCGGCTCGGCATCGCGACGGTGATTCTGTTCGCGGTGCTCGCGTTGACGCGCCGGTCGCTCAAACCGCCGCCGTTCGTGCCGACGCTCATCCTCGGGCTGCTGCAGACGACGGGCTGGACGCTGCTTCAGACGCTCGCTGTCGCGCAAGGCGGCGCCGGTAAAGCCGCCGTGCTCGGGTACACGATGCCGTTCTGGACCGCGCTGTTCGCCTGGCCGTTTCTCGGCGAACGCATCGCGGGCATGCGCTGGGTGGCGCTCGCCCTCGCGGGCGCTGGCCTCGCACTGGTGGTGGTGCCGCTCAACGCGCACTCATTCGCCGCCGACGGGCTCGCGATCGCGGCCGGCATGTCGTGGGGCGCGAGCGCGATCGTCGCCAAGCGCTTGCGCGCGCGATACCGCGTGGAGCTGTTGTCGCTCACGGCGTGGCAGCTCTTGTGGGGCACGCTCCCGCTCATCGTGCTGATGCTCGTCGTTCCGGGCGAGATCCGTTTCACGCCGTCGTTTCTCGGGGCGATGGCGTTCATCTCGGTCGGCGGCGCCGCGCTCGGGTGGTTTCTCTGGATGTACATCCTCTCGCGGCTGCCGGCCAGCGTCGCCGGAATCGCGTCGCTCGCGACGCCGGTGGTCGGCGTGTTGTCGGCGGCGGTCCAGCTGCACGAGATTCCGTCGGTCACGGAGCTGATCGGAATGGTGCTGATCGTCGGCGCGCTCGTCGTGAACGCGCTGCCGGCAACGTCGCCGCAAGTCGACGCGACGCTCGTCACGCCGATTCCGCCGGAGGTCGCGGGCTAAAGCCGCGGCGCCCGGCCGGGAGGGAACCGTTCGGACGGATGGACGAGATCGACGTTCTCGCACCGGCCGGGTGGTTCTTCATTCCGTATCTATCTCGTGCTCGACCGTGTACAGCTTGTGCTCCAAGTGCGCGCGCAGCAGACTGCCGCACCGCGCACCGTCGCGCCGGCGCAGCGCGTCGAGGATCTCTTCGTGCTCGCGCATCGCGTTCGCCCAGCGCTCGGGTGAGTGGTTTGCCATGTAGCGCGCGCGCCGCACGCGGTTGGACACGAGCGCGTACATCTCGGTGAGCTGCGCGTTGCCCGCGGCGCGGTTGATCGCTTCGTGGATCGCCTGATTGCACGCGAAGTACTCCGTGAGTTCGCGACGGCGGTAGTGCTCTTCCATGCGCGCGTGGTGCCCGGCGATGCGCTCGATCTCGTCGTCCGTGATGTTGCGGCAGGCCAGCTCGCCGGCCAGCGCTTCGAGCGCCGCGACGATCTCGAACGCGTCGCGCAGCTCGCGCCCCGACAGCCGCGTGACGCGCGCGCCGCGATGCGGCAACAGCTCGACCAAGCCTTCGGACGCAAGCACTTTGAGCGCTTCGCGCAGCGGCGTGCGCGACACGCCGAACCGCTCGCACAGCGCGCGCTCGTCTATACGGCTTCCCGGCCGCAGCGCGCCGTCGGTGATCAGCGCGCGCAGCCGCGACACCATCTCCTCGTGCAAAGAGACTCGCGAGATCAGCATGAGTCGCCCCATTCTGCATGCAATATGCGAAACCCGACCGACTAGACACTTGGACGGAGGAGCCGGCGTGCCCGAATACCGCAGCGGCGTTCACTTCTTGCAAATTCCCGGGCCGACGAACGTGCCGGAGCGCGTGCTGCGCGCGATGGACCGCGCGACGATCGACCACCGCGGTCCCGACTTCTCGGAGCTCGCGCTGGACATCATCAGGCTGGCGAAGCCGGTGTTCAAGACGAGCGGACCGGTGATCGTGTGGCCCGCGTCGGGAAGCGGCGGCTGGGAAGCGGCGCTGGTGAACACGCTCTCGCCCGGCGACAAGGTGCTGATGGCCGAGACCGGCCAGTTCGCGGCGCTGTGGCAGAAGCTCGCCGGGCGCATGGGGCTGGACGTCGAGGTGATCCCGGGCGACTGGCGCCACGGCGTGGATCCGGACGCGATCGGGGCGCGCCTCGAAGCGGACCGCGCGCACGCGATCAAGGCGGTTGCCGTGGTGCACAACGAGACGTCGACCGGCGTGACGAGCCGCGTCGCGGACGTGCGCGCCGCGATCGACCGCGCAAACCATCCCGCGCTGTTCTTCGTCGACACCGTGTCGTCGCTCGGCTCGCTCGACTACCGCCATGACGAGTGGAAGGTGGACGTCACGGTAGGCGGCTCGCAAAAGGGGCTGATGGTGCCGCCGGGGCTCGCGTTCAACGCGATTTCCGACAAAGCGATCGCCGCGTCGAAGAGCGCACGGCTGCCGCGCTCGTACTGGTCGTGGGACGACATGCTCGAGAGCAATCGCACCGGCTGGTTCCCGTACACGCCCGCGACCAATTTGCTGTTCGGTCTGCGCGAATCGCTGACGATGCTGCAAGAAGAAGGCATGGAGAACGTGTACGCGCGCCACGCGAAGCACGGCGAGGCGACGCGGCGCGCGGTGCGCGGCTGGGGCCTCGGGCTCGTCGCGGTCGATCCGCGCGAGTACTCCGACACGGTCACCGCGATCTTCACGCCGGACGGCTTCGACGCCGACGCGTTGCGCGCGACGATCCTCGAGCGCTTCGACATGTCGCTCGGCACCGGGCTCGGGCGCTTCAAGAGCAAGGTGTTCCGCATCGGGCACCTCGGCTCGTTCAACGATCTGATGCTCGCGGGCACGCTGTGCGGCGTGCAGATGGGGCTGGAGCTCGCTGGCATTCCGCACGGCGACGGCGTTTCGCCCGCGCTGGCGTATCTCGCCGCGCCGGCCGGCGCGCCGGCGCTCGTCCCCGCCTGAGTGAGCGCCACCGCGACGCCGCAGACCGCGACCACGACACCGCCGCGCGAGCCCGTTCTCGCGCGCCGGATCGAGTCGCGGCTGCGCGCGCAAATCGCGGGCGACGTCTATTTCGACACGGCGACGCGCGGCATGTACGCGACGGACGCCTCGATCTACCAGATCATGCCGCTCGGCGTCGTGGTCCCGCGCACGGCGGACGACGTGGAAGCGGCGATCGCGATCGCGCGCGAGCACGGCGTGCCGGTGACCGCGCGCGGCGGCGGCACGTCGCAGTGCGGCCAAACGGTCAACAGCGGCTTGATCGTTGACGTCAGCAGGTATCTGCGCGAGATCGTGTCGCTGGACACCGCCGCGCGGCGCGTGCGGGTGCAGCCGGGGATCGTGCTCGACGCGCTCAATCGCGAACTGAAGAAGCACGGGCTGTTCTTTCCGGTCGATCCGTCGACCGCGAGCCGCGCGACGATTGGCGGAATGACCGCCAACAACAGCTCCGGCGCGCGCTCCATACGCTACGGCATAATGGCGGACAACGTCGCCGGAATCGACGCAGTGCTCGCCGACGGAACGCGCGCGTACTTTGGCGCGGTCGCTGCGCTGGACGGTTCGGCGCCCGCGCGCTATCGGGAGCTCGTTGCGCGCGTGCGCGCGATTGCCGCGCGGGAGGCGGGCGAGATCGATGCGCGCATTCCCAAAGTGCAGCGGCATGTCGGCGGCTACGCGATCCAGACGGTGCGGCCCGACGGACCGTTCAACATGGCGAAGCTGCTCGTCGGGTCCGAAGGAACGCTCGCGTTCTTCAACGCGATCGATCTCGATCTGCAGCCGCTTCCGCGCGCCAAGGCGCTCGGCGTGTGCCATTTCCCGGCGTTCGCGGATGCGATGCGGTCGACCGAGGCGCTCGTCGCGCTCGGGCCGGTGGCCGTGGAGCTCGTCGACCGCACGATGATCGAGCTGTCGCGCGAGATCGCCACGTTCGCGCCCACCATGGCCAAGTACGTGCGCGGCGAGCCGGGCTCGCTGCTGCTCGTGGAGTTCGCGGGCGACGACGCCGCGCCGCTCGCGCGCAAGCTCGACGAGCTCGACGACACGATGGCGTCGCTCGGCTTCCCGAACGCAGTGGTGAAGCTGACCGACGCCGCGCAGCAGGCGGAGATGTGGGAAGTGCGCGCGGCCGGACTCAACATCATGACGTCGATGCGCGGCGACGCGAAGCCCGTGTCGATCATTGAGGACTGCGCCGTTCCGCTGCGGCATCTCGCGGATTACACCGAACGGCTGAATCGCATCTTCGCGAAATACGGCACGACCGGAACGTTCTACGCGCACGCGTCGGTGGGGTGTCTGCACGTGCGGCCGGTGCTCAACATGAAGCAGGGCGACGACGTCGGGAAGCTCCGCGCGATCGCCGAGGAAGCGTTCGCGATCGTGCGCGAGTACGGCGGCGCGCACTCCGGCGAGCACGGCGACGGCATCGTGCGCTCGGAGTTCCACGAGGAGATGTTCGGGTCGCGGATCGTGGAGACGTTCCGTGACGTGAAGCGGGCGTTCGATCCGGACGGCGTGCTGAATCCCGGCAAGATCGTCGACGCGCCGAAGATGGACGACCGCGCGCTGTTCCGCTACGGACCGCAGTACGCGCCGCTGCCGCTGAAAACGGAGCTCGACTGGTCGGAGTGGGGCGGCTTCACCGGCGCGGTGGAGATGTGCAACAACAACGGCGCGTGCCGCAAGAGCACCGGCGGCGCGATGTGCCCGTCGTACCGCGTGACCGATGACGAGCACCACGTCACGCGCGGGCGCGCGAACGGACTGCGCCTGGCGCTCACGGGCCAGCTCGGCCCCGACGGCCTGACATCGCAGGAGCTGTACGACGCGCTCGACCTGTGCGTGTCGTGCAAGGCGTGCAAGCGCGAGTGCCCGACCGGCGTCGACATGGCGCGCATGAAGATCGAGTTCCTCGCGCAGTACCGCGCGAAGCACGGCACGCCGCTGGGCGACCGAATCGTGGCGGATCTGCCGCGCGCCGCGCACCGCGCCGGATCGCTGCGCCGCCTCGGCAATCTCCCGGCGCGCATCCCGCTCCTCGCGAGACTGCTCGAACGCGCTGCGGGCTTCACGTCCAAACGTCCGCTCC
>JAXDMB010000468.1:0-5342 GCA_034666325.1 Vulcanimicrobiota bacterium | reverse complement strand
CCGGCGTGCTGATCGCCATCGCCCGACAGGCTTCCGCGGATGCGGTCGCGCCCCTACCGAGCGGTCGGGCGGGGAACGCGCCCACCCGCTCGGAAGGACGCTCGCGATGCTCACCGGTTCTCCGGCTCGGATGCGGGCCGCACTTTTTGTCGCCGTCGCCGCGTTGGCGGCGTCCTCGTTCGCGCCGCTCGCCGCGGCCGCCGCACCCGGCTCCACAACCGCCGCTTCGCCGCGCAAGCCCGCTGCGAAGCCGGAGCCGACGCCGTCGCCCGGGCCCGACACCGACGGCGTGAAGTTTCGCGCGATCGGCCCCGCCGTCTCGGGCGGACGGGTCGCCGCGGTGGCGGGCAGCGACCGCGATCCGGCGCTGTACTACGTCGGCGGCGCGGGCGGCGGCGTGTTCAAGTCGGCCGATGGCGGCGCGTCGTTCCAATCCGTGTGGGACCACGCGTCGAAGTTCGGCGCGATCGGTGCGATCGGCGTCGCGCCGAGCGACGAGAAGACGGTGTGGGTCGGCACCGGCGAGAGCAATCCGCGCAACGACGTGTCGTACGGCGACGGCGTGTGGCTGACGCGCGACGGCGCGAAGCACTGGACGCACGCCGGGCTCGACGACACGTCGAACATCGCGAAGATCCTCGTCGATCCGGCGAACCCGAAGCGCGCGCTCGTCGCGGCGCTCGGCGACCCGTGGAAAGACAGCACCGCGCGCGGCGTGTACGTGACGTCCGACGGCGGGCGCACGTGGGCGAAGACGCTGTATGCCGGTCCGGCGAGCGGCGCGGCCGATCTGGCGTGGAATCCGAAGGCGCCGCGCAACGTGTTCGCCGCGGTGTGGCAGTTCCGGCGCGAGCCGTGGATCGCGACGAGCGGCGGGCCGGTGGACGGCCTCTACCGCTCGCGCGACGGCGGCCGCACGTGGTCGAAAATTCAGGGCCACGGTTTTCCGACCGACATGCTCGGGCGCATCGGGGTCGCCGTCGCGCCGAGCGATCCGAAGCGCGTGTATGCGGTCGTGCAGTCGAAGCAGGGTACGATCTGGCGCTCGGACGACGGCGGCGACACGTGGCAGCGCGTGTCCGCCGACACGCGCCCCGAGCAGCGGCCGTTCTATTTCAGCCATCTCGCGGTCGATCCGAGGAATCGCAACCGCGTGATCGCGGTGTCGATGTACCTCACCGTCTCCAAAGACGGCGGGCGCACGTGGAAACATCTCACCGGCGCGGTGCACGTTGACAATCACGCTCTGTGGTGGTCGAGCGACGGCACGCGGTTGATCGAAGGCAACGACGGCGGCGCGATTCTCAGCCGCAACGGCGGCGACGGGTGGGCGTTTCTCGACCGCATCCCGCTCGCGCAGATCTACCACGTCGGGTTCTCCAACGAGAAGCCGTACCTGATCTGCGGCGGCCTGCAGGACAACAGCTCGTGGTGCGCGCCGACGACCGCGCGCAACGGCATCGGGCTGATGAACCGCGACTGGTTCGCGATCGCCGGCGGCGACGGCATGCACGCGATCCCAGATCCGGTCGACCCGAATTTCATCTGGACCAACACGCAGGACGGCGTGCTGGGGATTTACGACCGCACCGCGCGCCAGAGCACGGACGTCTCGCCGTATCCGCGCGACGTGTTCACGTCGGCGACGTCGTTCGCCGAGTCGCCGTACCGCTTCAACTGGAACGCACCGCTCGCGTTCTCACCGCTCGACGGTCACGTCGCGTACTTCGGCGGCAACGTCGTGTTCAAGTCGATCGATCGGGGCCGGCACTGGACGCCCATCAGCCCGGACCTCACGCGCAACGAGAAAGCGCATCAGCGCGTGTCGGGCGGACCGATCAACCTCGACGTATCCGGTGCGGAATATTACGACACGACGCTGGCGCTCGCGCCGTCGCCCAAAGACGCGAACGTGATATGGGCCGGTACCGACGACGGTCTCGTGCAGCTCACGCGCGACGGCGGCGTGACGTGGAAGAACGTCACGCCGGCCGGCTGGCCGAAGTACGGCCGCGTCGAGGTGATCGAAGCGAGCCCGCACGCCGCGGGCACCGCGTTCACGCAGCTCGACCGGCACGATTCGGGCGACCGGCGCCCGTACGCGTTCGTCACGGACGACTACGGCGCGTCATGGCGTTCGATCGCGTCGAATCTTCCGCGCGAGGCGCCCGTGCGCGTCGTGCGGCAAGACCCGCGCGAGCCGAGCTTGCTCTATGCGGGCAGCGAGAACGCGCTGTGGATCTCGTACGACCGCGGCGGGCGCTGGGAACGCTTGCGCGCCGGTTTCCCGGTGGTGCCGGTGTACGACATTCACGTGCATCCCACCGCGAACGATTTGCTCGTCGCGACGCACGGCCGCGGGTTCTTCGTCCTCGACGACCTCGCGCCGCTTCAGCAGCTCGCGGGCGCGCGGCGTGCGGGAATCCAGTTCTTCCCGGTGCGCGATGCGACGCTGTGGGCGGGCTGGCCGTCGATCGAGACCGGCGACGCGAACGCGCTTCCCGCGAACTATTTCTCCGGCCCGAACGCGCCGGGCGGCGCCGTGCTGACCTTCTACCAGCGCGCGAAGGCGAAAGAGCGGCCGTGGTTCGAGATCGTCACCGAGGGCGGCAGGGTCGTGCGCACGCTGCGCGGTCCGGTACCGTTCGACCGCGCCGATCCGCCGAAGGAAGAGCGCGCGCGGTGGTACGTCAGCAATGACGCGGGCCTGAACCGCATCACGTGGGACGGTAACGAGAACGGCCCGGCGCGCTGGCTCGGCACGTCGTTTCAGAATGCGGGCCCGGCGACCGGAGCCGAAGCGGTGCCCGGCCGGTACACCGCACGGCTGCACGTGGACGGGAAGACGTACGAGCAGCCGTTCACGCTCGCCGACGACCCCCTCAGCCCGTGGCAGCCGCACGAGCGCGCCTACCGGTACTGGTATCTCAGCGCCGTCTACGGCTGGATCGACTTGATCGACACAGCGCTCAACGCGATCGACGCGCGGCTGAAGAAGTCGCCGTCGCCCGCGAGCCGCGCGACGTTGCTGGCGCTGCGCGCGGAGCTCACCTCGAACGCGCTCTATGACGAGGACTCGATCGGATTTCCCGACCGTGCCCGCGAGCGCGCCTTCGGTCTGCTGGGTCCGTTCTACGGTTCGCTGCAGCCGCCGTTCGAACAGCACAGAGACGCGATGCTTCCGGTGATGCAGCAGATCGGCGGGCCGCTTCGCCACGCCGACGCCGTGCTCGGGACGCGTCTCGCAACCCGGCTCGGGATTCCGCCGCTCGACATCTCGGGGCCGTTCGACCCGTCGCAGACCGTGCCGGCGCCCTCACCGGTGCCGTCGCCGGCGCCCTTGCCTTCGCCGTCGCCGTGATCGCCGTGGAGCCGCGCAAGCCGTACGACATCGACTCGCTCACCGACGTGGCGCTGCGCGTGTTCGCCGACCGCGGTTACGACGGCGCGTCGATGGACGACGTCGCGCGTGCGGCGGGCATCACCAAAGCGTCGATCTACCACCACGTGAGCGGAAAGGAAGCGCTGCTCGAGCGCGGGCTCGGGCGCGCGCTGGACGCGCTGTTCGCGATCCTCGACGAGCCGGCGGCGCGCGACGGCCGCGCGGTGGACCGCCTGCGCCACATCGTCGAGCGCGTCGCCGAGACGACGCTGCACCTGTTGCCGGAGCTCACCGTTCTGTTCCGCGTGCACGGCGCTTCGAAGAGCGAGCGCAACGCGGTCGACCGGCGGCGCGCGTTCGACCGGCTCGTCACCGACATCATCGCGCAGGCGCAGCGCGAGGGCGACGTGCGCCGCGACCTCGATCCGCGTCTGCTCGCGCGGCTGATCTTCGGCATGTCGAACTCGGTCGTGGAGTGGTACCGCAGCGGCTCGCTGTCGCGCGAGGCGATCGCGCGCGCCGTGGTCGCGATCGCGTTCGACGGCGTCACGACGCGCTGACGCGGCCGGCCCACGCTACGGCTCGCGCGTGCGGTCGTCGGCGAGCTTCGAGATGCGCTGCTCGAGCGCGGTGACGCGCAGCGAGATCGCATCCGCGCCGCCCGCGCGCGCTTCCGGGTCGTCCGTGACGCCGTTCGCCAAGTACCAGGCGTCGGTGCCGAGCTCTTTGGCGAGGCGCAGGCCGATGACGAAGCTCGCCATCTTGGTCTGGCCGCTCTCCATCTGCCGGATCGCGCCTTCGGTCACGCCGACGCGGTGGGCGAGTTGCGCGCAGCTCAGCCCGCGCGCCAAGCGCAGACCGCGCAGCCGTTCGCCGAAGCTTTCCACCCGCGTCCTCTCCTGTAGCGCGATCATGGTCCGCCCGCCGCGGCGGCCCGGCGGACGACCCCGGTCGTCCGGTAGCCGCGCACGTCGTAGCGGGCGAGGATCCACGGCCGGAGCATCGCGCGGTCCTCGCGGTCGAGCCGCTCGATCTGGCGCTGCACGTCGTGGAGGTTGGCCGGCTCGCCGGCCGGGTCAGGGCGAAAACGGTCTCGCGGTTCCATCGGACGCAGCCTCTTCGCCGCAAGGACTATCGAACACCTGTTCGATTTTGGTCCGTCCGGACTATTTTTTTGCCGAGGCGAGCGAGGTTCACCCCGCCGGGCGCGGGGGTACGCTGCCCAGATGGGCGACGAGCGGCACGAGCTCTGCGTGATCGGCGCGGGGACGGCGGGTTTTGCGGCCGCGGAAGCCGCGCGCGCCGCGGGCCGGGACGTCGTCCTGGTGACCGGCGACGAGGACCTCGGCGGAACGTGCATCCTGCGCGGCTGCATGCCCGCCAAGGCCCTTCTCGCGGCGGTGCAGGCCGAAGGCGAGGTGGAGCGCGCGCACGAGGTGGGCGTCGAGACGACGCCGGTCCATCTGGACCTGCCCGCGATCGTCAGCCGCAAGCGCGCGCTGGTCGACTACTTCGCGGCGGACCGCCTGCACGATCTCGAGGAGTATCCGCTCGTGCGCGGCGACGCGCGGTTCGTCGCGCCCGACGCGGTCGTCGTGGGCGAGCGCCGGATCGCGGCCGACCGCTTCGTGATCGCGACCGGGGCGACGGTCGTGCCGCCCCCGATCGAAGGCCTCGACACCGTTCGCACGATCACGAGCACCGGCGTGCTCGAGCTGACGACCGCGCCGAAGAGCGTCGCGATCATCGGCGGCGGCCCGATCGGCTGCGCGTTCGCGCAGTTCTTCGCGCGGCTCGGCGCGCGCGTGACGCTGTTCCAGGACGCGCCGGAGTTATTGCGCGCGGACGATCCGGACGTCGGCACCGCCGTGCGCGCCGCGCTCGAACGCGACGGCGTCGAGGTGGTGCTCGATGCGGACGTGCGCCGCGCGCAGCGCGACGGCGACGTCGCGGTGCTGTT
>JAXDMB010000467.1:0-3006 GCA_034666325.1 Vulcanimicrobiota bacterium | reverse complement strand
CTTCGCGCCCAAACCGTACTCGTCGAGCTTGAGCCGCGACGCGGTGAACGAGTCGGTCTCCACGACGTCCGCGCCGGCCGCGAAGTAATCGCGGTGAATCTGCTCGATCACGTCGGGCCGCGTGAGCACGAGCGCCTCGTTGCACCCGTGGTACTTCGCGCCGCCGAAGTCGTCGTCGGTGAGGTGCAGCGCCATGAGCTGCGTCCCCATCGCACCGTCGTACAGCAGCACGCGCTCACGAAGCGTCGAGAGATAGTCCGCCTTCATCCCGTCATCGTAGGGGTATCGACACCGGAACCGGGGCTCGCGATGTCCAACAAGGCGAAGATGGACGCGATTGGACAGATCGGGAGCCGCCTGAGCGCGCTCGCGGCGCTCGTCCGGGCAGCTCCGCCCTCGCCGGCGCTTCGCGACGCCTATGCCGCGCTGCGGCTGGAAGAGATCGCCGGCTCGTCGCGGCTCGCGGGCGCGCGGCTCGATCTCACCGAGGTCCGCGCGCTGGTCGACCGCGGCCGCGCCCTGGGCGGCCACCGCTTCGACGACTACCTGATCGTGCGCGACTACGCCAACGCGGCCGCGTGGGCGGCGCAGCAGGCGGCCAAGCGCGCTCCGGTCAGCACGGAGGATCTGCGCACGCTGCACCGCCTCGCCGTCATCGGCATCGCGGACGACGCGGGCGCCTGGCGCACGAAAACCGTGCCGCCGCTGGCGGACGGCACGGTGCCGCCCCCGCACTGGCTCGTCCCCTTTCAGACGGAGACCTACGTCGGCCGGCTGGCGCTGGGCGCCGACGACCCGGCCCCGCTCGCGCTCGCTCGCGCGATCGCGCGCCTGGTCCGGCTTCAGCCGTTCCCCAGCGCCAACGGCCGCGTCGCGCGCCTCGTGGCGAACCTGCTCGCCTACCGCCGGGGCCTGCCGCCGATCGTGCTGGACGCTCGCGCCCGACGCGCCTACGGCGCCGCTCTGCGCGCGGCCCTCGCGGGCGACGCCACGCCGCTGGCCCGCGTCGTCGGAACGGCGCTCGCGCGGAGCCTCGAGCGCCTGCGCGACGCCGTCGAGCCGGTCGACGAACTGCGGCCGCTCGCGGATTTCGCCCCGGACAACCGTCCCGACCGGCTCTACAAGGCCGCCCAGCGGGGGCGGCTGCGCGTCGTTCGCCGCGACGGCCGCCTGTTCACGACCGCCGCCTGGGTCGCCGCCTATGCCGCCCGCCCCTTATCCGAAACCGCCTGAGCACCGAACAGATTACGTGAGTATGACCGAGCCGCTCGTCGCGTATGTCTCGATGGAAATTGCCGTTGCCTCCGGGGTGGCCACGTACAGCGGCGGCTTGGGCGTGCTCGCGGGGGACGTCGTTCGCGCCGCGGCCGACGCCGGCTACCCGATGGCCGGCGTGACGCTGCTCTACCGCGACGGCTACTTCCGCCAGCACCTCGACGCCGCGGGCGCGCAGCACGAGGAGCCGCAGAGCTGGCGCCCCGACGGCACGCTCGAACAGCTCGCACCCGTGGTGACGCTGCAGATCGCCGGTCGCCCGGTGACTGTCGGTGTGTGGCGCTATCCGGTCGTCGGCGTCGACGGGCACGCTATCCCGGTCTACTTTCTCGACACCGACCGTCCCGAGAACGACGAAGCCGCGCGCGGTTTGACGCGCGCCCTGTACGGCGGCGATGCACGCTATCGTCTGGAGCAGGAGACGCTGCTCGGCCTCGGCACGGTCGCCGTGCTGCACGCGCTCGGCCACGAACGCGTCACGACGTTCCACATGAACGAAGGCCACTCGGCGCTGCTCGTGCTCGCGCTGCTCGAAGAGATGCGCGCGAACCCGCACGGCTTGGCGACGCTCGACGATCTCGCGCGCGTGCGCGAGCGCTGCGTCTTCACCACGCACACGCCCGTCCCGGCCGGACACGACTGCTTCGGCCTCGACCTCGTGCACGAGGTGCTCGGCGGCGACTACGTCGCGACGCTGCGCGCGCTCGGCCTCGCGGACAACGACGTCCTCAACATGACGCACCTCGCGCTGCGCGCGTCGCGCTTCACCAACGCGGTCGCGATGAAGCACGGCGAAGTGTCGCGCGCGATGTTTCCCGGCGCGAACATCTCCGCGATTACGAACGGCGTGCACGCCGGCACGTGGACGTCGCAGCCGTTCCAAGACTTGTTCGACCGCCGCCTTCCGGGCTGGCGCCGCGACAACTGGCAGCTGCGCCAGGCCGTCGGCATCCCGCTCAATGAGATCGCGGACGCGCACGCCGCCGCGAAGCACGCGCTGATCGACCGCATCGCGCACACCACGGGCAAGCTGCTCGACCCGAACCGCTTCACGCTGGGACTCGCGCGCCGCGCTACCGCCTACAAGCGCAACGACCTGATCCTGCGCGACACCGAGCGCCTCGCCGCGATCGCGCGCCTCTTCGGCGGCATTCAGATCGTGTTCGGCGGCAAAGCGCACCCGCGCGACTGGGACGGCAAGGCGATGATCCAGCACATCGTCGGAAGCGCCGACGCCCTGGCCGGCAACGTGGATATCGTGTACGTCGAGAACTACGACATGAGCTGGGGCGCGTCGCTCACGTCGGGCGCCGACATCTGGCTCAACACGCCGCGCCCGCCGAACGAAGCGTCGGGAACGAGCGGCATGAAAGCGGCGCTCAACGGCGTCCCGAGCCTATCGGTGATGGACGGCTGGTGGATCGAAGGCGCGCTCGACGGCACGACGGGCTGGTCGATCGACGCGCAAACGGGCACGGACGACGAACGCACGGCCGACGCGCTCTACACGCTGCTCCAGCACACGATCCTGCCGTCGTACACGCACGACCGCGAACGCTACGTCACGACGATGCGCGGCGCGATCGCGTTCAACGGCTCACACTTCAACGCGCAGCGAATGCTAGCGGAATACGCGATCGACGCGTACACGTTCCCACCCGCGCAGGACGAGGCCGACACCGAAACGCGCCTCGCCGGCTGACGTCTCGACGGACCTCCGTCGAGACGACG
>JAXDMB010000466.1:0-4690 GCA_034666325.1 Vulcanimicrobiota bacterium | reverse complement strand
GTCTGCTCGACCTCGGGCCGGATCAACTGCGCGGGCGCGCCAAGCCGGATCCGGGCTGGCGGGTGACGTGGGAGAACGGCGCGGCGCTGTACGACGCGCAGGACCCCGTGCGCACGCTGCTGCAGCGCGCGCTCGAGCGCGGCAGCATCACGGCCGGCGTGCACGCGCCCGGCGGCAAGACGCGGTGGATCGCGGTCACGAGCCACGTCGTGCGCGGCGACGACGAGCCGGCGCGCGAGACGATCCTCTCCACCATGACCGACGTCACGGCGCAGCGCGCGGCCGAACAGCAGAACCTGCGCTATCGCGAGATCATCGACACGCTCGACGCGTCGCACCGCATTCTCGAAGAAAGCCCGATTGGGATGTGCAGCGTGGACGTCGAGGGCAACGTGCTGCGCAGCAACATGGCGTTTCTCGCCCTCGCGGGCGCCGAGACGACGTCGATTCTGGCAATCGTGCCCGACGAAGACCGCGAGACGCTGCGCAACGAGTTTGCGCGCCTGCTCGACGGCCGCACGCCGTCCGTGCGCATCGAGACGCGCGTGCGCCAGCCGGCGAACGGCGAGACATGGTGCGAGATCACCGCGGTCGCGATGCGCCAAGGCATGCCGGACGCCGCGATCTTGTTGCTGATCAACGACGTCACCGAACGCCGCCGCCGCGAAGTGCGCTTGCGCCAGCTCGCGGAGCGCGATCCGCTCACCGGACTGCACAACCGCCGCAGCTTCGTGCACGCATTGCGTGACCGGCTCGCCGCGCTGCACCGTACGTCGCGCCGCGGCGCGGGCGAGTGGACGCTGCTGCTGTTCGACCTCGACGGCTTCAAAAACGTCAACGACACGTGCGGTCACGCCGGCGGCGACGCGGTGCTGGTCGCCGTCGCGGCGGCGATTCGGGACCGCACGCGCGTGGACGACACGGTCGGACGGCTGGGCGGCGACGAGTTCGCCGTGCTGTTCCGTTCCGTCGAGCAGTCCGACGCCGCAGCGATCGGCGAGCAGATCATCGACCGGATCGCCCGCGCGGCGCGGTCCGTCCCGGGCGCGCCGCCGGTGAGCGCGAGCGTCGGCATCGTGCGGCTGCAACCCGGCCGCCGGCCCGACGAGATGCTCGATGCGGCGGACCGTGCGATGTACCGCGCCAAGCGCGCCGGCAAAGCGCGCGTCGTCGAAGCGGCGCTCTGAGCTAAGCGCTCACCGCGCTACGCGCGCGACGGTGCCGTCACCGTAGCGCACGGCGTCCACGCTGCACGTGATGCGCGCCGGCGGTCCGGCGTCGCTGAGCTCCGCGAGGTTGATGCGGTCGGCGCTCTGGCCCGGCTCGATGCGCGCCTCCGCGACGTTGGTCCGCGTCGCGCTGACGTCGCCGAACGCGTCGTAGAACGCGAAGCGCACGCGCACCGCCGTGATGCCGCGGTCGCCGGTGTTCGAGACGCGCAGCGCGTGGTGGACGAGCGTGAGGCCGTCGGTTCCGCGGCCGTCGGAGAAGCAGCCGTCGATTCGCACGGGTCCCGGTTGTCCCGCGACCTCGGTCGGAATCGGGTGCGCGGCGGAAAGCTTCAGCCCGTCACCGCCGGACGGAACGGCCACCGTGCGGTCCGCGCGCGCAATCCCCGGCAGCACGAGAAACGCCGCACTGATTGCGGCAACGTAGAACAACGGGCGCACGAGCGCTACCTCCACGAGTGAGTTCGATGCACGAACAACGCACGGCGTGCGCCGCGCGTTCGCGCGGCGTGGCAGTGCTGCGGCAGTTTTGCGCGCGGGCAGATACTTGGCAGCTTAGCGGGAGCCCACAGCAAGCGGCGTTCCGAATCAACGGTCAGGGTGAACCCCTTTCCTTGAAAGGAAACCTTCTTGACTACAATTCTTCGCATGAGGCGAGGAATAGGCGCCGCATTGATGGTGCTCGCGTTCGTGCTCCAGGGAACGACAAGCGTTCTGGCAGGCACGACCGGGCAGATCAGCGGCACCGTCCTCGATCCTCAGACGAATCAGCCCGTCAGCGGCGCGCGCGTGACGGCTGCGAGCCCGTCGCAATCCGCCACCACGACGAGCGACGCGACGGGACGCTTCTCGTTCATCTCGCTGGCACCCGACACGTACACGATCGCGGTGCCCGCTACCGCTACCCGCGACGCGGCGTCGATCAGCGGCGTCACGGTGCAGGCGGACCAGACCATCACCGTGAGCGTGCAGCAGCCGACGAAGCTAAAACAGATCGGCGCCGTCACGTCGCGCGCGTCGGGCGCACTCGTGAAGCCCGGCACAACGGCCGACGTCTATTCGATCAACTCCGTGACGCAGGACAAAGCGTCCAGCGTCGGCGGCGGCGGCAACCTGAACAGCGCGTGGTCCGCGATATCGACGGTCCCGGGCGTGTTCATCGCGCCCAACCAGTCGGGATACATCGGAGCCGGCGCGACGATCTCCGTGCGCGGCGGCGACTACGACCAGATCGGTTACGAGCTGGACGGCATTCCCGTCAACCGCGCGTTCGACAACTATCCGTCGGGCGCGCTCTCGTCGCTCGGCCAGCAGGAGCTCCAGGTGTACACCGGAGCGACGCCGGCCAACGCGGAAGCCACCGGGATCTCCGGCTACATCAACCAGGTGATCCGCACCGGAACCGCGCCGGCGTCGCGCAATTTGACGCTCGCGATCGGTTCGCCGGTGTTCTACAACAAGGTCGCGTTCGAGGCCGGCGGCGCCAACCCGGCGCGCACGTTCTCGTACTATCTCGGCGCCGGCGCGTACAACCAGAGCTTCCGCTACTACGATCAGTACAACGGCGCCAGCCTGCAGAACGTGTGGGGCGCGCCGCTCACGCCATGCGCCTTCGCAGTCGCCGGCAGCGCGCCGGGCTGCGGCAACGGCGCGGTGGACTACACGAACCCGGGCGGCGGAGCGCCGCTGTCGGGACAAGCTCCCGCGTACGTGCTGGGACCGTACCAGTACAATTCCGTGGCGGCCGTTCAGGACCGTGACACGATCTTGAACTTCCACTTCGGGCTTCCGCGCAAGGACGGCAACCGGGACGACATCCAGGTGCTGTTCGACAACAACTACATCAACAACGCGGCGTACGACTCGACCAACGACACCGGCGGCGCAGTCTTCGCCGCGAACAGCGGACTCGGCGTGCCGTTCTATTACGACGGCTACCAGTTCGTCGGCGGAAAATCCGGCACGCTGCTGCCGGTCGGGTTCACCGGCGGCCCGAACACCGTGACCAACTACTTCTTCCCGCAGTCGCCCACCGGCCGCGGGATCGGACTCACGAACTGCGATCTGGCGCACGACAACATCCAGTCGGGCTGCATCGAGCCCGATCGCCGGGACGCGTTCAACAACAACCAGTCCGTCGTGAAGCTGCAGTACCAGCGCAACTTCGGGACGAACGCGTTCCTGCGCGTGTACGGCTACACGTACTACTCCAACTGGCTCCAGACCGGGCCGCAGACGACGTACAACAACTACGTCGGCTTCGTGCCGGCGGACTACGAGCTGAGCAGTCACACGCGCGGCTTGAGCGCCACCTTCTCCGACCAGCTGAACGCGCAGCACCTGCTCTCGGTTCAGGGCGCGTACACGACCGCGACGACGCTGCGCGACAACAACACGCAGATGCTCAACGCGACGTCCTCGTCGGCGACAGACCGCCGGGCGGTCGGCGTGCTGGTCGACTCGTCGAACCCGCTCAACGGCGTGTGCTACAGCCAGGCGCACGTCGCCGTGCCGTGCTACAACGCCGCCAATAACAACTTCAACCGCGGTGCGGGCTTCTTCACGTTCCGCCAGGCCGCGGCCGGCACCGTGACGCCGGCATTGGGAACCTGCGGCGGCGGACCCTGCCAGTACCTCGTGCTCAACGAGGGCCCGTACGCCACCTACAACACGGTCGTGCCGAAGTTCAGCTCGTTCTCGGTCACCGACCAGTGGAAACCCAGAGACCGCTGGAACATCAACCTGGGACTGCGCTTCGACCGCTTCGAGTTCGACGGCTCGGACACCACGAACACGCCGGCGCGGCAGTTCCTCTACAACGCGTGGAACAACCAGTTTCCCACGGCGAAACAGTTCAACGTGCCGAACCAAATCGAAGCGTACGACATGCTGCAGCCGCGGTTCGGCATGACGTACACGGTCGACCCGCGCACGGTGCTGCGCGCGAGCTACGGGCGCTACGCCCAAGCTCCGAACAGCGCGTTCCAGCAGTACGACTTCCTGCAGCCGAGCGCGCCCAACAAGCTCGCTCAGTTCGTGGCGTTCGGCGTGGGCAACACGCCGGCGCACTCGATCCGCCCGCCGGTGTCGAACAACTACGACTTCTCGTTCGAGCACCAGTTCCGCGGCGACACCTCCGTGAAGGTGACGCCGTTCCTGCGCAAGACGCAGGACCAGATCCAGCAGTTCTTCCTCGACCAGAAGACCGCGTTCGTCTCCGGCCTCAACGTCGGCCGCCAGACGTCGCAAGGCTTCGAGCTCGAGGTTGACAAGGGCGATTTCTCGCGCAACGGTCTGGCCGCGCGGCTGTCGTTCACGTACACCAACAGCTACATCAACTACACCCGCCTCGCCAACGGCGCGTCGGTCGTCGACGGCTTCAACCAGCAGATCCAGCAGTACAACGGCTTCACGTCGTTCTGCGCCAGCAATCCCGGCGACAAGCGCTGCGCGACGGTGAT
>JAXDMB010000465.1:0-10489 GCA_034666325.1 Vulcanimicrobiota bacterium | reverse complement strand
ACGGTGGAGTCGGCCGTGCGCGCCGTGGTTCGCCCGGGCGTGCGGCTGCTGACCGTGCACGCGCTCGGCGGCGCGCAGATGCTCGAAACGGCGGTGAAAGCGGCGGAAGAACGCGCCGCCGAGTTCTCGATGCCGGCGCCGGATGTCTTCGCGGTGACGATCTTGACGAGCATCGGTCCCGCGGATCTCGGTGAGCTCGGCCTGAGCGGCGGTCCCGGCGAGAACGCGATCCGGCTGGCGGCGCTCGCGCGCGACGCGCGCTGCGCCGGCGTGGTGTGCAGCGTGCGCGAAGTCGACGATATCAAATCGTACTTCGGCACGGAGTTCGGCACGCTGTGCCCCGGGATTCGCCCGGTCGGCAGCGCGCACGGCGATCAGAAGCGCGCCGCCACGCCGAGCGAGGCGCGCGACGCCGGCGCGGACTATGTCGTGGTGGGCCGCCCGATCACCGGCGACGCCGACCCCGCGGGCGCGGCGCGCGCGATTCTCGCGGAGCTGCACGGGTGAACGGCGCGGGTGCCGGCGATCTGCTGCGCAAGCTCGAAGCGCGCGGCGCGATCTTGTCCGGGCATTTCCGGCTGTCGTCCGGACGCCACTCGAACCGCTTCGTGCAGAAGTTCCGCATTCTCGAAGACCCGCCGCTGGTGGAACGTGTCGCGCGCGCGCTCGCCGAAGCGGCGCGTCCGCTCGCGCCGACGGTCGTCGTGAGCGCCGCGGTCGGCGGCATCGTGCTCGGCTACGAGACGGCGCGGCAACTCGGAACGCTCGGGATCTTCGTCGAGAAAGAGAACGGCAAGCCGGCGCTGCGGCGCGGCTTCGCGCTCGGTCCGGACGACCGCGCGTTCGTCGTCGAGGACGTCGTCACGACCGGCGGCTCCGTGCGCGAAGTGCTCGACGTGATTCGCGCGCACGGCGCGCTCGTCGCCGGCGCCGGCATCATCGTGCGGCGCGCGCCGGCGGACTTCGGCGTGCCCACCACCGCGCTGCTCGATCTTCCGATCGAGTCGCACGACCCTGCAGACTGTCCGCAATGCCGCGCCGGCGAGCCGATCACGGAGCCGGGGTCGCGGTTCTTGAGTTCGAAGTGACGACGACCGTGGACTATCGCAAGCTCGTTCGGCCGGAAGTCGCTTCGATGAAGCCCTACACGCCCGGCACCACCGTGTCGCAGGCGCGCAAGAAATACGGGCTCGAGAAGTTCGTGAAGCTGTCCTCGAACGAGAACCCGCTGGGGACGTCACCGAAAGCGGCGGCCGCCCTGCGCGACATGGGCGACCTGCAGATCTACGTGGACGACGACCACGCCGAGCTGCAGCGGCGGCTCGCGGAACCGTACGCGCTCGGTGTGGAGCACGTGCTGGTGGGACACGGTTCGAACGACGTCGTGCGCACGCTTTTTAGCGCGTATCTCACCGCGGGCGACGAAGTGGTGCTCGGCGATCCGACGTTCTCGCTGTTTCCGAAGGACGCGATCTTGTTCGGTGCGGCGCCGGTGCGCGTGCCGTTGCGCGACGGCGTGCACGACCTCAACGCGATGCTCGCCGCGATCACGCCGCGCACGAAGATCGTGGTGGTGGTCGATCCCAACAACCCGACGTCCACGCGCGTGGAGCGCGACGCGTTCGAGCGCTTCGCGCGCGCGCTGCCCGACGGCGTCATCTTGATCCTCGACCAGGCGTACCGGGAATACATGCCGGCCGGTTCGGTGGAAGGAACCGACTGGGTGAAATCGCGCCCGGCGACGATCGTGCTGCGCACGCACTCGAAGCTGTTCGGGCTCGCGTCGCTGCGGTTCGGGTACGCGCTCGGCGATCCGGAGCTGATCGGATTTGCGCAGCGCGTGCGGTTGCCGTTCAACGTGTCGCGCCCGGCGGAAGTCGCCGCGCTTGCGGCGCTCGACGACCACGACTTCGTCCGCCGCTCGCTCGAGACGAACGAGCTCGGCAAAGCCTATTTGTATCCGGCGTTCGCGGAGCTCGGGCTGCACGCGTATCCGACGGCGGCGAACTTCGTCGCGGTCGCGGTGCCGGGGACCGCGACCGAAGCGTACGAGGCGATGCTGCAGCGCGGCATCGTGACGCGCAGCGGCGACGCGCTCGGGATGCCGGGGCGGCTGCGCATCACGATCGGCACGCCCGAGCAGAACGCGCTCGTGATCGAGGCGCTCGGCTCGCTGGTGGCGGCGGCCGCGTGAACGCGGCGCTCGCGGTCCGCCGCGGCGGCCGCGACGACCACGACTTCGTGCGCGATCTCGGAAAGCGAAGCGCGGTCAGCAGCGTGTCGGCCGTGCGGGAAGCGCGCTACGACGACGTGCTCGATGCGTTCGAACGGCTCGCGGAGTTCGTGTTCGGCCGCCGCCACGACGTGCTGATCGCCGAGGCGAACGGCGAGCGCGTGGGTTTTTTGCTGCTGCTGTACGACATCCCGGACGAGGTGACGCTGACGGATCAAGCCTTTGTCGCGTACACCGCGGTCGAGCCGTCATGGCGCGGACACGGCGCCGGCCGCGCGCTGATGGAAGCGGTCGACGCGTGCGCGCGCGAGCACGGCATGCGCTACGTGAGCCTGATGGTGACGGAAGACAACGCCCCCGCCCGCACGCTCTACGACCATACGGGCTTCGTAACCGAGCGCCGCATGATGACGAAAGTGCTGTAAGCGGCCGATCTAGACGCTGTTGGCAGCGAGTGCGAGGAGTTGCGCTTCGCGCTCCGGCGTTAGACCAGCTTTGAGGGGCTCGTCGCCGCGCTCGTGCTGCGCCCAGCGCAGCGTTTCAGCGATCGTCTCTTCGAGCGGGCGATGGCGCAGGCCGAGTCGCATCGCGTGCGACGGATCGACGCGTGTCAGGCCTTCGGTGTCGGCGTCGCGGCCGGCCCAGACGGGCAGGTCGCTCCATTCCTCGATGCCGTGTTCTTTGAGCGTCGCCAGATCGATCGGGACCAGACGCGACGTGACGCCGCTTGCCGCGGCGCATGCGTCGAATAGCGTGCGCAGCGTTGCCGGCGTCGCGGGGCCGACGGTGTTGACGGCGCCGGTCAGGCCACGCTCGAGCGCATCGGCGATGAACGCCGCGAGGTCACGCACGTCGACCCATTGCACCGGCGCGTCGAGATCGTCGGGCACCACAACGTCGCCGCCGCGGGCGAAGCGCAGCGGCCAGTACGTGAACCGGTCGGTCTTGTCGTGCGGACCCGCGATCAGGCCCGGCCGCACGATCAGCGCGCGGTCCGGTCCGAACGCGTCGAGAACCGCGCGCTCGCAGAGCACCTTGAGCGCTCCGAAGTTGTCGGACGTCACCTCTTCGGTCGTCGCACCGGCTGCGAGCTGGACGAGGGGCGTTGATTCGTCGACCGCGGGGCGCGCGGCGTCGTACACCGAGATGCTCGAGACGTACACGTACCGGCGCGTGCGCTCGCGCAACGCCTGCACGCTCGTCGCGACATAGGCCGGAAGACTCGTGCACGTGTCGAGCACGACATCCCAAGTTGCGCCCGCCGGCAGCTGGTCGAGGTCGGTCTTGCGGTCGCCCAACACGCGCTGGATATCGGGAAAGAGCTCGCGCCCGCGCTGCCCGCGATGAAAGATCGTCACGTCGTGCCCACGCGAAAGCAGCAGCTCCACGACATGACGTCCGACGAAGAGCGTGCCGCCGAGAACGAGGATGCGCACTACATCGAGTCGGGCGCGGAGACGCCGCACATTGCGAGCGTCGTTGCGAGCACCGTCTTCGTGGCGATGCAGAGGCCGAGCCGCGCGATGGTCGTTGCGGGATCGTCGGTCAGCACGCGGCAGGCGTCGTAGAATTGGTGGAAGTCGCTCGCGACCTCGCGCGCGTATTTCGTGAGGCGGTGGGGTGCGCGGGAGCGCGCAACGCCGGCGATCGTGGGCGCGAAGTCGGCGAGCCGGCGCGCGAGCGCGAGCTCGGTGGCATCGCTCAGTGCGCCCAGGCCTTCGCCGCGTTCGGCGGTTGCGAGCGCGGCGGCGTGCGATTCGCGGGCTTTGCGCAACACCGACGCGATCCGTGCGTGCCCGTACTGCACGTAGTAGACGGGGTTGTCGTTCGACTGCTTCTTCGCGAGCTCAAGATCGAACGTGAGCGGCTGGTCGGTCGACAGCATCACGAAGAAGAAGCGCGCCGCATCGACGCCGACTTCGTCGATCACTTCCTGCAGCGTCACGAGCTGGCCGGCGCGCTTCGACATCGAAAGGATCTCGTTGCCGCGCTTGAGCGTGATCTGCTGGACGAGGATGACCTCGAAGGCGCCGGGGCGCCCGTACGCGTTCGCGAGCGCGTCGAGCCGCTTGATGTAGCCGTGATGGTCCGGCCCGAGGAAGTCGATCACATGGTCGGCACGCTGCAGCTTCTCGTAATGATAGGTGATGTCGTTGGCGAAGTACGTCGGCCGGCCGTCGCTGCGGACAACGACGCGGTCTTCGTCATCGCCTGCGTCGGTGGTGCGCAGCCACGTCGCGCCGTCTTTTTCGTAGAGCACGCCGAGGTCGCGCAGACGCGCGATGCCGCGCTCGATCGCGCCCGCGTCGTGCAGCGCTTTCTCCGACTGCCAGAGGTCGTACTCGACCCGGAATCGGCGCGCGACCTCTTGCTGCTCGGCGACGATCTCGTCGCGCGCGAACCGCGCCAATTCCGCGACCGCCTCCGCTTCAGGCACGGACAGCCATTTGTCGCCGTCGCGCGCGCGCAGCTTCTCCGCGACCGGGATCAGGTAATCGCCGGGATAGCCGTCTTCCGGGAACGGATACGACGCATCGAACAGCTGGCGATAGCGCGCGTAGAGGGAACGTCCGAGCGCCTCGATCTGTGAGCCCGCGTCGTTGATGATCCACTCGGTGAACACGTCGTAGCCCGCGTGGCGCATCGCGCGCGCGAGCGTGTCGCCGATCGACAGCGTGCGGCCTTGGACGACCACGAGCGGTCCCGTCGGGTTCGCGCTGCCGAACTCGAGCGAGACGCGCTCGCCGTGCGGCGCCGCTTTTCCGTAGCTCGTGCCCTCGCGCAGCACGTCCGCGACGACGCGCTGCCAGAACGCCGGGCGCAGCTTCAAGTTGATGAACCCGGCGAGCGGCGTCGCCTCGGCGACCGTGGCGCGGACGCCTTCGTCTTCGAGCGCGCGCGCGGCGATGTCGTTCGCGATGTCTTGCGGCTTCTTGCGCGCGATCTTCGCGAGGCCGAACGCGACGTTCGTCGCGAGGTCGCCGAACTCGGGCCGGCGCGCGGGCTCGAAGTTCACCACGGTATCCGCGTCCGGCCACAGCGAACGCGCCGCCGCGCCGAACCGGGCGGCCAGCTCGTCGAGGGTCAGCAACGCGGAGGGCTCCGCCTCACGGAGCCCATCAGTGGTGATACGGTTCATCGCGGGCGATCTTCGCCGCGCGGTACAGTTGCTCCACCACCAGCACGCGCGCCCACTCGTGCAAGAAGGTGAGCGGCGAAAGCGACCACCGGACGTCCGCCCGAGCGAGCAGCGCCTCCGAGGCCCCGTACGTACCGGCGACGACGAACGTTACCCGCGCGATGCCCTGGTGCGGCAGCCGCTCGAGCCGCCGGCTGAGCTCCTCGCTGGAGATCAGCTCGCCGGACCGCTCCAGCAGCCAGACGTGATCCGCGGGATCGAGCAGCTTGAGAATCGCCTCGCCTTCGGCGCGCATCGCACGGACCGGATCGGCCCCGTCAGCAGCCCGAACCTCGATTTCCTCGAACCGGTGATACGGCCGCAGCCGCACCCGAAAGTCCGCCAGCGCATCAGCGATATACCGCTCGCGAACCTTCCCGACGGCAACGAGCCGAACGTTCAGGCTGCAGGGTTCCGGACGGCGGCGGCACGGATGTCGGCGGGAAACGCCAGATCGTTATCGCGCGCATAATCGCACGCCATTGCCAGGAGCTTCGGATCGTCGATGTCGAGGATCTCGAACGCGATTATGTCGTCGTCCGCGGTCACGTCGATGAGGACGCCTTCCCAGCGATAGTCGACGTCACAAAAAGCTCGGTCGCGGACGACGCCGTCCGGATCCCGGAATAGGGGCAACGAACCGTCGAACGGCGTGCTCTCGTCGAGATAGCGGATGTAGCCGAGAGCACACTCCGGATCGACCGTGACTTGGACTGGATATTTCATCTTTTTCTGCGCAACCGTTCTCGCGACCGCTTGTTGACATCGATGACAGTGATGACGTAGCGCTCCGACTGGTCGGTCACAACGTTGATTACGCGGCCATCGCTCGAGTAACCGAAATGCTCTATTCGTTCGTCGTACGTCCGGCAGCGACGTGTCGGCCAGTCGACCGTACCTTCCACGTCGTCTTCGAAGATGCCGCTGGTGCTCATCTTGTCGCGCGCATGCCGCGAGTATTCCAGAGCTTCGCGGTCCATGTCAATCCCGCGTCGCGCGTGCCGGCAGCGCGTAACCGTCCGCGCCGGACACGATCCGGCCTGACAGCTCCAGCTCGGTGAGCAGCGGAAACAGCACCGCAGCGGGCAGATCGAGGCGGTCGGCGAGCGTCCCCGGATCGCACGCACCGTCGCGCAATGCGGCGAGGATGCGGCGTACGGCGAGCGAGTCGTCGTCCAGCGCAGCATCGCTGATCTGCGCGCGATGGTCGTCGCGTCCGCGCGCGCCCCGTTCGCTTGCGTCGGACGTGGGAGCGCGCCCGCGAGACCAAGATGTCCGTGCCTGTCCGGCCGGCGGTGCGAACGATGCGGGCAGCGCCGCCAGCACGTCGTCCGCGTCGCGGACCAGGCTCGCTCCGTCGCGGATCAGTGCGTTGCAGCCCGCCGCCTTCGGGCGGTCGACGTCGCCCGGCATCGCGAGCACCGGGATGCCGCGGTCCGCTGCGTGTCCGGCGGTGTTGAGGGCGCCGCTGCGCGCGGCCGCCTCCACGACGACCACGGCGTCCGCGAGCGCGGCGATGACGCCGTTGCGCGCGAGGAACTGCCACGGGCGCGGGACGACGTCCGGCGCGAACGGCGAGATCACCGCGCCGCCGCCCGCCACAATCCGTGCCGCCAGCTCGCGGTGGCGCGGCGGAAAGAAATGGTCGTGCCCGCCGCCGAGCACCCCGATCGTCGGCGCGTGCGCGAGCAGCGCGCCTTCGTGCGCGGCGCCATCGATGCCGAGCGCCAGCCCGGACACGACGCACACGCCGCTGCGCGCCAGCTCCTCCGCGAGCCGTCGAGCCCGGCGCTGCCCGCCGTCCGACGGCACGCGCGTTCCGACGATCGCCACGCACCGCGCGCGCAGCCCGTCGATGCTGCCGGCCGCCCACACGCCGTCCAGCACGGCGCCGCCCAGCCGCTCGCCGCACAGCACATCGAGCTCGGCCCGGGCGATCCAGCGGCGTGTTACGTCATCGGAGCGAGCGCCCGCGGCGCGTGTCGAGGAGTCCACGCCGGTCCATCACGCGCAGCCGCCTCGGCGGCAAGGGGCGAATCTCCAAGGATTCCCCGCGCCCTCACCGTAACGGGCCGAGCGATCACCGCCCGCTATGCGGGCTGGGCCGTCCACCAGGAGAGAGCGAGCGAGCAATGGCAGCCGAAGCGTACTGCGTCAAGTGCAAGACCAAGCGTGAGATCCAAGACGCGCACGTCATCACGATGAAGAACGGCCGCCCCGCGACCGAGGGCAAATGCCCCGTCTGCGGGACGAAGATGTTCAAGATCGGGGCTGCGTCGTAAGGCGCAGCTCGCGGGCCGCCGGGCCATCACTTTCGGATTCGGGCTGAATCGGGCTATACTGGACGGGCACCACAACATGTAGGGGTGCCGGGTCGCACGCGACCCCAAGCGCTCCAGGAGAGGATCGACCCGACCTGCTCTGCCCGCACTGCCGCAAGAACGAGACCCGCGTCGTCGACTCGCGCGACGACGACAACTCCGTCCGACGGCGACGGGAGTGTCTCGGCTGCAAGCACCGCTTCACGACCTACGAGCGGATGGAAGCCCCACGCCTGTTCGTGGTCAAGAAAGACGGGCGGCGCGAGCAATACAATCGCGACAAGGTGCTGAGCGGTCTGCGCCGCGCTTGCGAGAAGCGGCCGGTATCCGAAGCGCAGATGGAAGAAGTCGTCGCGTCGATCGAGCGCGAGCTGTTCGCGCGAGGCGAGAGCGAGGTCGCCGGCAAGCTCATCGGCGAGAAGCTGATGGAGGCGCTCAAGCGCGTGGACGAGGTCGCGTACGTGCGCTTCGCGAGCGTGTACCGCGACTTCCGCGACGTCGCGAGCTTCCGCGCCGAGCTCGAAGACCTGCTCGCGAAGTGAGCGCCGCGCGATGACGCCCACGATCGCGGTGGTCCGCCTGCCCGAAGGGGAGGGTTTGCCGCTCCCCGTTTACATGACCGCGGGCGCCGCCGCCGCGGACGTCGTTGCCGCCGTGGCGGACGAGCTCGTACTCGCGCCGGGCGACCGCGCGCTGGTGCCGACCGGATTCGCGCTCGAAGTGCCCGAGGGATTCGAGGTGCAGCTTCGGCCGCGCAGCGGGCTCGCGGTGAAGCACGGAATCACGCTCCTGAACTCGCCCGGCACGATCGACAGCGACTACCGCGGCGAGGTGGGCATCGTGCTGGTGAACCT
Organism: Vulcanimicrobiota bacterium; assembly: GCA_034666325.1. Taxonomy (GTDB): domain Bacteria; phylum Vulcanimicrobiota; class Vulcanimicrobiia; order Vulcanimicrobiales; family Vulcanimicrobiaceae; genus Vulcanimicrobium. The sequence continues at coordinate 1,903 of JAXDMB010000465.1, read as the reverse complement.
AGGCCGCGAGCCATTCACGGTGCACCGCGGCGACCGCATCGCACAGCTCGTGGTCGCACCGGTCGTGCAAGCGTCGTTCCGCGAGGTGGAAGCACTCGCCACGAGCACCCGGGGCGAAGGCGGCTTCGGAAGCACAGGCCGCTAGGGCACTTGCCGGCCGGGCCGCTCCGCGTGATCCGTCACGCGGATGCTCATTTCGAAATACTACCGGGACGCGAGCGGTGCGATGCCGGTCAAGGACTTCATCGATGCGCACCGGGCCGACATTCGCGCAAAGATCAATCAGCATATCGAATTGCTGAACAAGCTCGGCGAGACGCTGGACTACCCGCACACCTCGCAAGTCGATGGCGAACTGCGTGAGCTGCGATGCTGGTCCGGGCGCCGCCACATCCGGATCTATTACCGCCGGTCCGGCCGGTTCGCGGTGCTGCTGCACGCGATCGACAAGCGCGAAAAGAAGCTGCCGCGGGCCGACACGGCGCTTGCGAACGCGCGCTGGGCCGACTTCAAGGATCGCATGAACGCTGAGAAGCGGACTGCGCCGAGGCCGCTCGGGTCAGACTCCCCATGAGCTTAGCGAAAGTGATAAGATCGAGATGATGAAGGCAACGCAGATTCAGACACGGCCGGCGTCGCGGCACCGGGATGCGATTAGTCCGCTCGGCGATACGGTTACTGATGACGCGGAGTACGCCTCCGATCCGGCGTACCGCCGCGCGCGAGACCGGTATGCCGTCGCCGGGGCGGTTGCATACGCGCTGATTCGGTTTCGTGTCGATCGCGGCCTCACGCAGAAGGGCGCAGCCCAGGCGCTTGGGATGACGGAGTCGATGGTGTGCCGGCTCGAGCGCGGCGACCACATTCCGAACGTCGACACGATGCTTCGCGTCGCGGAGGCGACGGGCACCGTGTTGAGGATTGCCTTCGACGAGCCGGCCGCGGCGAACCACACGAACGGGAAAGCAGGTCGGCGGAGCACGAGGCGTTCAGCGGCCGTGGCGGTTCCGCGGGGTTGAGGGCGAAGAGTACGCGCCGTGAAGGTCTACGTGGTCGGGAAGGGAGCCGTTGGGACGTACCTCGGCGAGCTTTTGCGCGGGATCGGGAACGATGTGGTCTACGCGCCGCGCGAGCTGGATGCGGTCGAGCCGGTTGACGCCGACCTCGCGCTGGTCACCGTGAAATCGTACGACACGGGGGCGGCGATCGCGACGCTCGGGCGCGCGCTGAAGGACCCGTCCGCGACCACGATCGTCACGCCGCAGAACGGCGTCGGCAACGAGGAGCTCTTCGCGGACGCGTTCGGCGCGGACAACGTCGTCGCGGCGGCGCTCACCGTTCCCGTGGACGTCGACGCGCGCGGTATGGGCGTGGCGGCGAAGGGCGGCGGGATCGCGTTCGCGCCGGTCGGCTCGTCGAGCGCGCACAACTGGCTGCTCGCGGCGTTCGGTACGACCGGTCTGCCGACCACCGCCGTTACCGACTACCGCTCGCTCAAGTGGTCCAAGCTGGCGCTGAACGTGGTTGCGAACGCCGCGTGCGCGATTCTCGACGTGCTGCCAGAACGACTCGTGCGTGAGGACGCCGTGTTCGCGCTGGAGATCCGCGCGATCCGCGAGGTGCGCGCGACGATGAAGGCGCTCGGGATCGCGCCGATCGATCTGCCGCGCTATCCCGTGCGCGCGCTGCTGGGCGTCGCGTCACTGCCCACGCCGGTCGCGCGCGCGGTGCTCGCGTCGCGCATCGCGGGCGCGCGCGGTGAAAAGCCGCCGTCGCTGCTGGTGGACCTGCGCGGCGCGAAGCACCGCACCGAAGTCGAAGTGCTCAACGGCGCGGTCGCGCGCGCGGCGCGCGAGGCCGGCGTTCCGGCGCCGGTGAACGCCGCGTACGCGCGTATCCTCAG